>NZ_JBVJIJ010000030.1:0-136133 GCF_055586325.1 Dactylosporangium sp. NPDC051087
GCCGCGGCCACCAGCGACGGGTTGTCGCTCTGCTCGGCGAAGTTGGTGAGCCGGTCGGTGACGTCGCCGACCCGGTCCTGCACGGCCGTCACGGCGCGGCGGCCCAGCGCGGAGGCGAAGTTCCGTGACTCCTGCACCAGCAGCCGGGACAGGTGGGCGCCGATCCCGCCGCCGGGTGCGGCGCCCGCTTTGGCGTTCATCGTCGCCCCGCTGGGCGCCGGCGGCGGACCGGCGGCTCGGCCTCGGGCTCCTCGTCGGTGTCCTCGTCGTCGGCGCTCTCCTCACGCGTCTGCCGCGCGCGGGACCGGCGGCGGGCCGCAGGGGGTGGCGGCGCCTCCTCGGGCTCCTCCGGCTCCTCAAGGTCCTCGTCCTCGTAGTCGGCGTCGTAGTCCTCGTCCCGGCCGCGGTCCTCCTCCTCGTCGCGGCGGCCGCGCCGGCCACCCGAGCGCAGCGTCTCGCTGCGGTCCCGGAGCCGGTCACTGACGGAGTCGATGCGCTGCGACACGGCGGTGCGGGCGGCCGCCCGGCCGGCGTCGACGAGCGGGCGGGCAAGTCCGGACAGCTCGCCGAGGACCGGCGAACCGCCGACGAGCTTCCGTCCGCGAGCCAGCAGTTCGGTCGGGTTGCCGCCGTAGCGCCCGGCCGCGGCGGCGGCGCCGAGCAGCATCGCCGTGCGCAGCTGGCGGCGCCGGCCCAGTACGTAGCCGACCATGATGGCCAGCGTCATCTGCAGTGCTCGTTTCATGATGCGACCCTCCGGGCGCTGTCGCGGGGTGGTTGCGCCCTTTGGGCGGCCCTACCCGGATGTCGGGCGGCAAACCCGCCCGCACCGAGTCGACCGAAATCCCCCGGGAATTCGCCGGGACCCGCGCCGCCGACGACACCGCGGGCCGGCGGCCACGTCCCGATCGTCTCCCTGGCCCCGTCCGCGGTGCCGCGACGCGCGTCGTGACGGCGGCCCGGGTGCCGCGCCCTACTTCTTCACCACGGGCTTGCCGTCGGGGCGCACGACGCTCCAGTTGCCGCCGACGCCCTCGCCCTTGGTGTCGGCGGGCGAATCGTCCTGCTTGTAGAGGTACAACGGCCAGCCGTCGAGCGTGACCTGGATGAGGCCGTCGGCGCGCCGGACGGTGCCGACGAGAGCCTGGTCGACGCCGGTGAGCTTGACCGGGCTGCCGTCGGTGAGCAGCGGCGGCCAGATCACGAGGCAGTCGCCGGCGCAGTTCACCTTCGGCGGCCTGTTCTCGTCGGCCTCGAAGCGGTAGACGACGCGGTCCTTGAAGCGCACGACGGCGGCGTCGGCGCCGGCGACCTCGGCCCTGCCCGCGGTCAGCGCGATCGGTTCGGGCTTCGGCGTCGGTACCGCCACCGCCGGGCCATCGGTCAGGTCCACATCGGACGGTGCGACGGCCGGCGGGTTCGCGGCGGGCGGCGCGTCCGACCCGCATGCGGCCAGGCCGCCGAGCGCGACGGCGAACACGAGTGCGGCGGTAACGGCTCTCACTGGAATTCTCCTCGGGTGGGTTCGGTGCGTTGCCCGTACACACGCGGCATCCCGAGGACCGGTTTGACCGGCCGCGGTCAGCTAGCCGACATGACTCCTCAACTCGTGCCAGCACCACATCGCCGGTGAACCGGGCGGCCGACGCGGGCCGTGTCTGGTCGCGAACCGCCCTTTCCCATTCGCCAGAAAGCGAGCAGACACCATGCGTACCAACACCTTCCGCCGGACCGTCACCCTCATCGGCGGCGCGGCCCTCGCCTCCGGGCTCCTCGCCGGCCTCAACGCCGCGCCGGCCGCCGCGGAGGACGTCCTGCCGCCGGTGAAGAGCCAGGTCATCGAGCCCTTCCAGACCGCGGACGTGCTGCAGCCGGACGGCGCCAGGGCAGGCTCCCGGATCGTGTCGAGGCCGCGCGTCGGCAAGGCCGGGCAGACGCCTGACTCGCAGGTGTGGACGAAGCTGTTCCCGAAGGTCATCGACGCCAACGGCAAGGTGATCCGGGGCGCGACGTCCTACGCCTTCCAGCCCAGCCTGCAGCCGGGCGGCCGGCCGCTGTGCATCGACGTCACCGGCGACTCGCAGCAGGCGGGCGCGGCGCTGGAGCTGCGCCCGTGCGACGGCACGCCGAGCCAGGCGTGGGTGTTCCTGAACAACGCGATCCCCGGCTTCGTGCAGAACGTGGGCAGCGGCCTGGAGATGACCGTCGAGACGAACGGCACGGTGGTGCAGCGCGGGTTCTTCAAGCGGGTCCCGAACGAGAGCCGCGAGCAGACCCGTGAGCGCAACCGGCTCACCAACACCCAGCTCTTCCGGGTCGGCCCGCGTGAGGTCGGCGTCGGCGGCGCGTGACCGTCCACAGTAGAAAGGCCCGGTCCCTGGCGGGGGCCGGGCCTTTCGCCGTCCCTGCTACTGGAAACGCCAGGTCTGGTTGGACTGCGCGGTGCCGCAGTCCCAGATGATGAGCTGGGTGCCGTTGGCGGTGCCCCAGTTGTCGGCGTCGAGGCACTTGCCGGACTGCGGGTTGCGCAGGTTGCCGTTGACGAGCTGCCACTGCTGCGCGCCGTTGTTCAGGCAGCCCCACAGCTGCACCTTCGTGCCCGCGGCGGTGCGGCCGCCGGCCACGTCGAGGCACTTGCCGGTCCTGCTGTTGACCAGCGTGCCGCCCTGCCAGCGCCAGCGGACCTCGGGCCCGCCGTGGCAGTCCCACAGCTGGATCTTCGTGCCGTCGTCGGCGCGGCCGCCGGACACGTCGACGCAGCGGTTCGAGCCCGCGCCGACGATCATCTGACCGGCCGGGGTGTCGTTGACGCCCCGCCGGTTGCCCCGGCTCCACGCCTTCAGGCCCAGGCCGAGGTTGCCCTGGATGGTGCCGTTGAGGTAGTCGCGGTACCAGCCGAGCCAGAACGGCAGGCCGCCGCTGTTCTGGTTGTACCCGTAGGCGCCGCCGTCGTGCACGGCGACCTCACCGGGCACGCGCAGCTGCTGGAAGTAGAACTGCTCGCCGAGCTGGTGCAGCATCTCGTGCACCCACCCCGCCACGGCGTCCTGGTTGTAGCCCAGGTCGTCACGGGCGTTGATGCTGGTCCACCCGGTGTTGTACGGGCCGGGCGAGCCGCTGGAGAAGTACGCGTGCGGGCGGAACGCGTTGTAGACGAAGACGCCGTCCCATTCCTGCGGGTGGACGTACTGCGCGACGTCGTCGGGCACGTTGCCGGGCTCGACCATCAGCCCCTGGTAGCCGATCGACGTCAGCGGGCGGGACGACACGGCCACGGACGTGTTCAGGTCGACGACGCCGCCGGTCATGTCCTCGACCATCCGCGGGAACGTGGACAGGAACGCGGTGCGGGCCGCGTCGATCTGGGCCTGGTTGAGCGTGGCGTTCAGGCCGGGCACCTGCGACACCGGCTTGATGATCATCAGGAAGCGGAGCGTGACCGCCGGGGCGGCGGCGGCCTGCGCGGCCGGCATCGCCGCCGCGCCGGTGAACCCCAGCAGCACGCTCAGCGCCGCCAGGATCATCGACAGCCGGGTCCGTCTGGGCCGTGCTCGGTGCATATGGACAACCTCCGATCGGGTGACCGCCAGCATCGGCGACGGCGTGACAGAACCCATAGAGGTTTCGCAAAGGTTTCGATGCCGCGACCTGCGACGAGTCCCGATCGTTGAGCCCGCGGACCCACGCGAAGGAGGCAGTCGATGCAGCTGCAGCACGCCGACGTGTACCGCTACTGCGTCGTCCTCGCGTGCGGCGACGAGGCGGTCGCCCGCACCGCCACCGCGGCGGCGACCACCGACGCGGCGACCGCGGGCGGGCCGGCGGCGGTGTTCGCGGCGGCGAGGGCCGCGGTCAAGGAGGAGCTGCGGGGCCGGCCGGCGGGACCGGCACCGGACGCGCTCTACGCCGCGCGGCCGCTGCTGGAGGAGCAGCACTGGGCGCTGCTCGCCCTGGTGCTGCCGGAGTACGCCCAGCGCCCCCGCCACCGGCAGGTCGACCTCAGCGTGGTCGCGGCCGCGCTCGGCAAGAAGGCCGACGTCACCCGGAAGGCGGTCGACCGGCTGGTGGAACCCGGCGGTTACCTGGACGTCGCCCTGTTCACCGCCGGCGCGGCGGCCCGGTCCGGCGAGGGCTGCCCGGAGCTGGCGGGGATCATCGCCGGGTCGAAGCGGCTGCGTCCCGCCGTCCGCAAGGCCGTGGCGGCGCACCTGCCCGCCTGCGCCGCGTGCGCCGAGGCCCGGGAAGCGCGCCCGTCCGCCGTCACCGTGCTGGGCGCATTCCCGATGCCGGCACCGCCCGCGGATCTGACCGGCACCCCGGCTCCGGACGAAACCGCGACCGTGACACCCGCGGACCCGACCGGCGCGCCCGCTCCGGGCGAGGCCGTGACACCCGCGGACCCGACCGGCACACCGCCTCTGGACGAGACCGCCGTCGCGGTGCCCGCCGATCCGGCCGGCGCCCCGGCTCCGGACGAGACCGATGCCGCCGTGCCCGCGGACCGGGACGGCGACGAGCGGGGACCCGTCCGCTCGGACGACGTCCCGGCGACGGACCCGGAGCCCTGGGAACGTGGCGCCGTCCCGGCCGTCGAGGGCACCGCGGCGACCGACGTCACCGTGGAGCTGGCGATCGTGGATCAGGCGCCCCCGGGGCACGTCCCGGTGGCCGCCGTCTACCGCACGACACCCGCCGTTCCCGTGGCCCGGGTGCCGTGGCTGCGGCGGCCGCCGGTGCTGCTCGCCGTCATCGCCGTCCTGCTCCTGACCGCCGCCACCGCGGGGATCCTCGGCGTGCGGACCGGGTCGCCCGGCGGCCTCGCGGGCCCGCCGGCCACGACCGCGGCGGCCGCGGCCGCACCGGCACCGGCGTTGTCACCGCCCGCCGCGGCGGTGTCCGGGTCGGTGGGCGCCGGCCGTACACCTGCCGCATCCGGACACGCGAAACCGTCGACGGCACCGTCCGCCTCGCCGGCCGCCTCCGCGCCGGGTGCCGGCGCGCCGCTCGTCCCCGCCGCGGACCGGCTGCGCGAGGTGCTGCCGCTGGTGGTGAGGGCACCCGGGTGCCCGGGGCAGACGTTCGGCGGGGCGTGCTACTCGATCCAGCCGTTCACGCTGCCGCTGTCGGTGGCGGTCCCGGCCGGGTTCGACGAGGGCCGGCTCGCCGACGCTCTGCAGTGGACGGTGCGGACGGAGACGGTGCTCGGGCCGGTCGCGTTCCACGCGCGGGGCAACCACGCCCGCGTCACGGTCACCGACAACGGCCAGGCCACCCCGCCCACGGTGTGGGTCGTGCGGGCGGCGCTGACCGTCAACGGCGAGACGCACCTGAGCGACGAGGTCACCCTGCGCGTGTACGCGACGACCTGAGCCTGTCAGGCGAGCTGCGTCAGCTTCCACCAGTTCACGTCGAAGCCCCCGGCGGAGGCGTAGAGCCCGAACTGGTGGGTGCCGGCGGGCACCTGCACCTCCCGTGACACGGTCCGCCACTGCGTGGCGCCGCCGGTGTTCGGCAGCGTCACCTCGCCGAGCGGGGTGGCGCCGGCGTTGATGTCCAGCGACAGCCGGGTGTTGCTGTTCGGCGTCGCGACGCGGTACTCGACGAGGTAACGCGCCGCCTTGGGGACGCTGACGTTGCCGAACGCGATCCAGTCGCCCGTGTCGAACCGGGTCGCCTGTCCGCCGCCGGTGTCGGTGGTGGCGACGTTCGTGACGCCGCTCATCTGCGTGTACGCCTCGGCCTGGAAGCTGCGGGCGTGGCAGCCGCCGCTGAGCTCGCAGATGTCGGTGCGGGCCGTGGAGACCTTCAGGTCGTCGTACCAGATCCAGGAGTCGTTGGCGGGGGCGAACGACGCGGTGGCACCGCCGGCGAACGACGAGAAGTACGCCTTGTCGACCTGGTCGGTGTTGGTGACGAAGCGCAGCCCGCGGATCGCGGCCGCCTGGACGCCGTTGTACCAGATGTCGATCTCACCGTCGGCGTTGGCGGCGCCGGCGGTGACCGTGTTGACCCGCAGCCGCTGGACCAGGTTCACCCATTGACCGCGCGGGTAGTAGATGAGCGAGCCGTCAGGGCGGGTCAGGTCGACGAAGTCGCCGTACTGACCGGCGTGGCCCATGTGGTAGTAGTAGATCGCGGCCTTCCCGCCGGACCGCCAGATCATGCGGGAGCTGAAGCCGTTGCGCCCGTCGCAGACCTGCCCGCCGGAGCAGGCGCCGCCACCGGCGAGCCCGAGGCCGACCTTCCCGGCGAATTCGGTGGTGCCCCAGCTGAAGTCGCTGCTGAAGCGGACCCAGTAGGACATGAAGTATTCGCGGCCCTTGGTGAGCTGCAGCGGCGCCTGCGCGCCGGAGTCCTCCGGGCCGATCTTCCCCTTCGGGTAGAAGACCCGCAGCGACTGCCCGCCGGAGTGGCTGAAGTTGTAGCCGTCGATCCAGGTGCGGGTGCTCATGCCGAGCTCCCACGGCGCCGTCCAGCCGTCCTGGGCCCAGGCGCCCAACGTGTAGGCGCTGCCCCGCTCGGGGCGTTCGAAGGTGTTGTACCGCAGGCTGCCGCTCGCCGCGGCGGCCGGCGGGGCGATGCCGAGCGCCAGCAGCAGGCAGGTGACGAGCGCGATTCGGAGCATTCGCATGGTTCACTCCTCGGTCAAGGTGTGACGTCGCGGATGAGGGTGCTTCCCCAGGCGTGGCGGTACGCCTCGGTGAAGCCGAGCGCGGTGTAGAAGGCGACGGCCCGCGTGTTCGCCCCCGCCACGCCCAGGTGCACACCCGCGACGCCACGGCGGTGGAGCGTCGCGAGGACGGTGCCGATGAGCCGCCGGCCGCAGCCCTGACCCTGCAGCCGGTCCGCGACCTTGATGTGCAGGTGCGCGGGATGGGTGTCGAACCACGGCCGGTGCGGGCCCGGCCCGGCGTGGAACGGGTGGTCCGGTTGTGGATAGCGCCGGCGCAGCCTGGGCCACCAGTGCGACTCCAGCCACGCGTTGAAGCGCACCGTGTCGGCGGTCGCGCTGATGTAGCCGCCGACGCCGGCGCCGTCCTCGACGACGAACGTCAGGTCCGGGTCGGCGGCCAGGTACGGCCCGGCGTAGAGGTGCCCGGGCAGCTCCGGGGGTCCGGGCCCGGGCGGGAGGCCGCGGCCGGTCGCGTCGGTCGTCGCGCAGATCCGGTACACGGCCGCGATGTCGGCCCGGCGGCACGGCCGCACCCACGCGTCCCGCCCGACCACGCCGCGTGTTCCGCCGGGGGTCATGGCCGGCTCATGACGCCGACCGGTTGCGGGCTGCCGCCGGAGGCGGCGGAGGCGTAGACGGCCAGGACCGTCGCGACGACCGAGCGGCCGTAGTCGCCGCCGGTCTCGGGCGGGCGCCGGTCGCGGCACGCGGCGACGAAGTCCCCGAGCTGCGCGGCGAACGCCGCCCCCGGGCCGTCGCCGGGTGCGGTGAGGCGCGTCTCGGCGGCACCGTCGCGGCTCACCCAGGTGCCGTCGGTCGCCGACCAGCGCAGCGTGCCGCGTTCGCACACGACGGTGGTCTCGTCGTGGAAGCGGCCGCCGGCGCTCGTGAGGAGGAACCCGGCCCGCACACCGCTGGACAGCGTGACCGTCCCCATCGCGTCGGTCTCCACGGCGAGGCCGTCGCGGTGCCACACGTGCGCGGCGGCCGTCCCGGCGGTGCCGGCGCCGGTCCACTGGATGCGGTCCAGGCCGTGGATCCCGACGTTCATCACGATGCCGCCGCCGGCCGCCACCGGGTCGAAGAACCACGCGGGCCGGGACCCGCGCCGGTAGTGGGCGGTGCGATGGTGGTGGACGGCCAGGACGTCGCCGAGCTCCCCCGCGCGCAGGAGCCGCCCGACGCGGCGCGCGGCCGGGTCGTGCCGCACGACGTGCCCGACGGCGAGGACGACCCCGGCGGCCGCGCAGGCCTCGAGCATCGCGGTGCAGTCGGCGACCGCCGTGGCCATCGGCTTCTCGACGAGGACGTGGACCCCGGCGGCCGCGGCGTCGAGGGTCATGCCCGCGTGCAGGGCGTGCGGCGCGGTGATGACCACGCCGTCGAGGGGCTCGCGGGTCAGCATCCGGCGGTGATCGGTGTAGGGCACCGCGCCCGCCCCGGCGGCGGCCCGCCGGGCGGCGTCCTCCTGGATGTCGCAGACCGCGGTCACCCGCACGCCGGGCACCGCCCGCGCCGCCTCCAGGTGCAGCTTCGCGACGATCCCGGTGCCGATGACGCCGAGCCGGAAGTCGCTCACGTCCGGGCCCCGGCGCGGGCGCGGCGCGGGGTGCCGCACGAGCCGCGGACCGTGAGCCTGGGCTGCAGCTCGATGCGGTGCGCCGGCGTGGTGGGGTCGTCGATGAGCCGCAGCAGCAGCCCGGCCGCGAGCGCGCCGAGCTCGGCCCTGGGCGGGGCGACCGCCGTCAGCGGAGGGTCGGCGAGCTCCGCGACGTCGTCGTCGTACGCGACGAGCGCCAGGTCCTGCGGCACCCGCAGCCCGAGCCGGCGGGCCGCGGTCACCAGGGCCACCGCGTCGCGGTCGCCGTGGCAGAAGACGGCGGTGACCCGGTGCGCGTGACAGGTCCTGGCGTACTGCGCGATCTGCTCGGGCGTCCACTCCTCGTGCAGCACCCGGGCCTCGGGCACCGCCGCGGCGCCGAGCGCGGCGGCGGCCCGGTCGAAGCCTTCGGTGACGACCGCGGACGTGCCGGTGCGGATCCGGCCGAGGAACCCGATGCGGGTGTGGCCGAGGCTGACCAGGTGCCGGACCGCCGTGTGCACGCCGCCGAGGTGATGGGTGGTCACGAACGACACCGGGTCGTCCGGGTCCGGCGCCGGGGGCCGCCGCTCGACGAGCACGTACGGCACCGGCAGCGCCCGCAGCGCGTCGACGTGCGCCTGCGGGTCGTCGGCGACGTGCAGGTTGGGCACGAGGATCAGCCCTTCGACGCCACTGTCGAGCAGCCGCCGGATCTGGGAGCGTTCGAGGTCGGGGCGGTTCTCGGAGCCGGCGAGCATGACACCGACGTGGGCGGCGGTCAGCGCGCGTTCGATGCCCTCGACGACCTTCGGGTAGTAGTACGACGTCGAGGGCACGACCACGCCGACGGTCCGGCGGGAGCCGGTGGTCACGGTCGCGACGTAGGTGCCCGAGCCCTGCCGCCGCACGACGACGCCCTCGGCGACCAGCAGGCCGACGGCGCGCCGCACGGTGTTGAGCCCGACGCCGTAGCGGGACACGAGCTCCGGCTCGGTCGGCAGCCTGGCGCCGACGGGCTGGCCGCTGTCGGCGATCCAGCGCCGCAGCCGCTCCGCCACCGCCTCGGTTTTCATTCCTCTATGGAATGACTCGCTCTCCGGGTGTACCGCCATGCCGGAATGATGCCCGCTCTCATGGGCGGCGTCAATGCATCAACTTCGATGGCATGAATTCATTCCTTGAGGTGGACGACCTTCGCCCAGTCGGGCGGCGGCTCCGGGATGTAGTCCGGGTCCTCCTCGTCCCAGCCGCCCTCCCTGGCGAACAGCCCGACCACCGTGCGGCACCGCGGCCGGACGGTAGGCCACGGCGTCTGCCCGTCGGTCAGGACCACGACGACGTCCGGGGGCGGCGTCGTGCGCAGCGCCCGCTCGAAACCGGCGCGCAGGTCCGTCCCGCCACCACCGATCAGCGGGATCCCCTCGGCCTGGCACAGCGGGTACGCGACCCCGGCCGCCGCGTCGCACGACAGCACCCGCACCAGGTCGCGGCGGCCACCGACGGCCCGGCCGATCGCGGCCACCTCCAGCAGCGCGCCGCCCAGCTCGGCGTCGCTGACCGACCCCGAGGTGTCGATGACGACGCTGACCTGCGGCGGGTGGCGGCGCAGGCTCGGCAGCACCACCCCGGGCAGACCCGCGGAGCGCCGCGCCGGCCGCCCGTACGTGTAGTCGTCCGCCCCGGCGGCGCTCGCGGCGGAGCGGACCGCGGCGCCGAGCAGGTCCCGCCACGCCTGCGGCGGGTGGAACGCCTCCTCCGCCCAGCGCCGCCAGCCCCTCGGGACCTCGCCGGGCCGCGCCTTGATCGCCTCCGCGACCCGGAACCGGACCGCGTCCAGCTCGTGGCCGCGCAGCCCGCGGGCGCAGTCCCCGCCCTCGCCCAGCTCCCACTCGCGTTCGAGGCCGTCGGCGCCGCTGCCGCAGTCCAGCCACACCATGCCGGCGGTGTGCGCGCCGAGCCGGAACCGCCGCAGGTAGTCCTCCATCAGCTGCCCGTCGCCGAGGCCCAGGTCCCCGGCGGCGATCGCGCCTTCGGGGCGGGCGAGGCCGTCGCCGTAGATGTCGTCGTTGATCTCGCAGTCGGCGGCGATGTTCATCCGCAGCCGCTCGCCCGGCCCGTGCAGGTCGCGTTCGGCCGCCACCCGGTCGCTGCGGCCGTGGTGGTCGCGCAGCAGGTGGGAGACCTCGTGGACCCACACCCCGGCGAGCTCCTCGACGGGGGTCATGTCGACGAACGCCGGCGACGCGTAACAGCGCCACTGCCGGTCGACGGCCATCGTCGGCACCCGCCGCGACTCGACGACGTGCAGGGCGAACAGCGCCGTCGCCAGGTACGGCCGGACCTTCGCCGCGTGCAGCCGCGCGGTGTACAGCTTGTCCAGGTCCAGGGTCATGCGGCCACCCGGTCGGCGCGCTGCGAGATGGCCACCGCGCCGGCGAGCCGCTCGATCAGGTCGGGCACGTCCCAGTCGACGCGGCGCTGCGCGGCGAGCGTCGCCGCCGGCACGACGACGAGGTCCGGGGCGCCGGTGTCGACCGCCAGGGCCAGGATCGCCCACGCGGCGTCCCACCGGGCCTTGTCGGGGCGCTGGCGGACCGCCTCGACGACGCCGTCGAGGACGGCCTGGCGCAGGTCGCCCCGCTCCGGCAGGGTCGCGGCCGCCGGGTCCGCCAGCAGCGTCTCGGGATCCGGCAGGTCGAGCCGGTCCAGGCCGGCCAGGAGCTCCAGGCCCGGGCCGTCGCCGACGGTGCCGCGCACCAGCATGGAGAGCACGTCCCGGGACGTACCGGCAGCGGTGGCGAACGCTGTCAGCCGCAGCGCCATGTCCCAGCTTCTCGGCGAGGGCCACGGGCCGCCGCGGCGCGCCTCGCTGCCGGGCAGCTGGTGCACCAGGCGCGGGCGGGCGGTGAGCAGCCCGCACACGGCCCGCCGGGCGAACGCGACCGCGGCGCCGAGCCGCTTCGGGTCCAGGCGCGGCAGCGACGCGCGGGGCCAGGTGCCGCCGAGCCCGCGGACGACGACGTCGTGGTCGTGCACCCATTGCAGGTGCACGAACCGGTTGGCCAGGGGCGCGCTGAGCTCCCAGCCGTCGGCGGCCGAGGACCGGGGGTTGGCGGCGGCGACGATCCGCACGCCCGGCGGCAGCCGCAACGCGCCGACCCGCCGCTCCAGGACCAGCCGCAGCAACGCCGCCTGGACCGCGGGCGGGGCGGTGGACAGCTCGTCGAGGAACAGCAGGCCGCGCCCGGCCTTGACGAGGCGCACCGCCCAGTCCGGCGGGGCCATCGGGACGCCCTGCGCCGCGGGGTCGTCGCCGACGACGGGCAGCCCGGAGAAGTCCGACGGCTCGTGGACGCTGGCGATGACGGTGGTCAGCGGCAGGTCGAGCTCCTCGGCGAGCTGGGTCAGGGCGGCGGTCTTGCCGATGCCGGGCTCGCCCCACAGCAGGACGGGCAGGTCCGCGGCGACGGCGAGGGTCAGCGCCTCCAGCTGCGTGTCGGGGCGCGGCTCGGTGTCGGTGTCGTGCAGCAGCGCGAGAAGTTCGGCTGCGACGTCGAGCTGGTCAGCGAACAAAGACATGGGTCATCACCTTTCGTGTGGGAGGTCGTTCCGGCGCACCGCATACGGCGGCGCGACGGGATTCGGCAAGCGGCGGTCCCGGTCACCGCATGCGGCGGCGCGACGGGGGGGTCAGCGAGTGGCTTCGCGGCGGGTCCGGCGGGCCCGGCGGTCCTGGCGGGCCGGCGCCGGGCCCGTTCCGGCCAGTCCGGCGCGGAACAGTCCGTGCGCGACCTTCCGCCGCGCCGCGTCCTCCAGCGCTTCGCGCAGCGCGCCGTGGCGGAGCAGCGCGTCGGCGCCGAGCAGCCCTTCGACCGCCCTGAGGGCACCTTCGGCGTCGCCGTGCTCGAGCCGGGCCCGCACGTCGAGGAGGCACTCCGGCCGGCGGTGCGCGTCGTCGATCGCCTGCAGGCACGGCAACGGCGTCCCGCCGAGGGCGGCCAGAAGCTCCTCCCGGCGCACCTCGGCAGGATCGTGGTCGAACGCGACCAGCACGCCGCCCACGAGCCCGATCCGGTGCCGGGCGCCACGACAGTCGACGATCCGTGGCGCGCCGGGATCGTCCGGCCGGCGCGCGGTGTCCGGTGGCTGCCGCGGTACCAACGCCGCGGCGACCAACGGGTGCAACCGGTCCGCGCCGATCAGCCCCGCACCCAGCAGCTCCAGGTCGGGCAGCACCCACGTCGCCGCGTCCGGCAGCACCGGCCCCGCACCGCCGCCCCGCCCGCGGATCGGCGTGACGCTCGGCGCCGCACCGTGCCCGGCGCGGACGACGACGCGGCGGCGGGCGCCGAGCCGCACGGTCACGGCGCCGTCCCCGCCGTCCAGCAGGATCGCGGCCTCGGCCGCCCACCGGTCGGTGGCGCACCCGAGCCCCGGTGGCACCGCCGGGTGCCGGCCGCCGCGTCCCGCCCGGACCCGCAGCTCACCGGCCCTGCGCGCGTCCCAGAGGTGGCGGTGCAGGTCGAGCCGGAACCGCTGGTCCGGGTGTGGATGCGGATGTCGTACGCGCAGCGAACCGTCCCACAACGCGAGGCTGATCCGCTGCCCGGCGGCCGCCCACGCCGGCGGCGTCCGGGCGACGAGGTGCGTGCCGCCGTACCGCGCGAGCGGCACGGTCAGCCCGGGCCGCAGCAACCCGTCGGGGGCGATCCGCGGCATGTGCCAGCGCAGCAGGTCGGGGGCGAGATGTCGCAGGTCGGCCCGGATCCGCGCGGCGAGCTCCGCGCCACCGCCCCGGGCGACCGCCTTGAGGTCGAGATCGACGTCGACCCGCGCGGCGGCGCACGCCCCGGCCCAGTCACCGGCGTGCCGGCGGGCGGTCGCGGACTCGATCATTGTGTGCGGCACGGCGAACTCGCGCACGCGCTGCCAGAAACTGCGGCGGGTGTCCCCACTCGCGTCAGGAGAATGCATCAGCACTCACCTTGCGCGGATGGGACCCCCAATCTACGACGAGAGGTAGTCATCGGCGCGAGCATACAACATCCGCACCGCGTCGGGACGGGGTTGCAGGCTTCGACGGGCTTCAGTACGTTGCACGCATTCCGTCTTCAGCAGCCACGGGGGGCTCATGTTGACCAAACGGTTCCGCACGCTCGCGTTCGCCCTGGGCGCGGTGCTGCTTCTGCAGATGTTCCGGCCGGTCCCGGCCGTCGCGGTCGCCGAGCCGGTCGCCGACGACTATCAGTACGCGCTCGGCTTCGCCGAGACCAAGCACACCAACGAATGGTCCTACCTGCAGTGGAACGGCTCCGCCTACAGCGAGATGGAGTGGCGGGCGCAGGAGCACCGGTGGCGCGGCGACTGCCAGTTCTGCATCATCGCCCGCGACGGGATGCATCCTGACGTCAACGACGCCGTGATCGGCTGGACGGCTCCGCGCGGCGGCACGGTCACCGTGCGCGGCACCATCGACAGCCGCGACTACGGCGACCCGGCCAACGCGAGCATCGACGGCATCCACGCGTTCGTCCGCCTGCGGCACGAGGGCGCGCTCACCAAGGTCTGGCCGTCCGACGACTTCCAGGTGGTGCGGACCGGATTCATGGCGCAGCACATCTTCCAGGTCACCGTCGCGGCCGGCGACCAGCTGCTGTTCCACGTCAACAAGAACGACACGACGTACAACGACAGCACGGCCTGGTTCCCGCGGATCAGCTACGACTACCAGCCGCGGTTCACCCTCGACCAGGCCGAGCTGGTGATGGACCCGGCCGCGTTCGGGCACGTCGGGATCGACGACGCGCTGGACGGCAGCGTCTCCGTGCTGCCGCACGGCACCGAGTTCGACTTCTACCACTCCTCCGGCGGGCGGGCGCAGAAGTGGCGCGGCGACCTGCGGCACCCCGCGCAGACCCCGGTCTACCACGAGCCGGTCGCCAACCGGTTCCGCAACCCGCACGGCCTCGACGGCACCTGGTGGATCGAGAACATCTACCGCACGTCCGAGGGTCACCTGCTCGCGTTCTGCCACATCGAGAACGCCAACCCGGCCACGGCCGGCTGGTGGGCCGGCGGCCTGGCCTACTCCACCGACGACGGCGAGCACTTCACGCTGCTGGGCAAGACGATCGCCGCCGAGGTCAAGCAGCCCAACGGCAACGCCGGCAACATCGGCGGCATGCCGTTCGTCGAGAAGGACGGCTACTTCTACGTCTACTTCACCGAGCCCGGCGTGCCGTCCGCGGCCCGGGCACCGGTCGACGAGGTCCTGGCGGCCGCCCGCAACGGCACCGTGAGTGAGTGGAAGAAGATCGACGGTGCGGGCAACTTCACCTCGCCCGGCCTGAACGGCCCGGCCGGCAACGTCGTCCAGGCCGGCGAGACCAACGACTACGGCACGCACGGCGACGCCGCCTACAGCACCTACCTCGACAAGTACGTGCTCACCGGCAGCAGCGAAGGTGCCGGGCAGGGCGTGTTCCTGGCCTTCGGCGACGACCCGGCACACTTCGAGGTGCCGCACTGGATGCTCAACAGCGACGCGACCAACAAGCAGGTGCTGTCGCCGTACGAGACGATCGTCAACATCGACGGCTCCGACAACGGCATCGTCGGCCGGGAGTTCTACGTCTACTTCGGCTACTACTTCGTGTGGCCCCGCAACGAGCAGACCACGGACATCAGCAAGGAGTTCCGCTGGCTGTACCGGCAGAAGGTGACGCTGCACGCGGCCGGCTTCGACCGCTCCGCCGTCAGCCTCGGCACCGACTACACCAGCAAGCAGAACGAGAACGGGCTGCAGTACCTGACGTACTCCTCGCCCGGCTTCCCGTACGGCAACATGCAATGGAACGACCAGGACAAGCGCTGGCACGGCGCGGAGCAGTTCCTGCTCGTCGACTCCTACGGCATGCACCCGGGCAACTACAACGACGCGGTCCGCGCCTGGCAGGCACCGCGGACGGGCACGGTGCGCGTCACGGCGGGCGGCGGCGCCATCCGCACCAGCACCGGCCCCGGCGCCGACGGCGTGGGGGTCAGCATCCGCAAGACGTCCGGGGCGTCGACCACCAGGGTCTGGCCGGAGACCATCTCGTTGTCCGGCTACGAGTTCGTCTCGCCCGGCACCGCGCTGCCATTCGCACCGATCGACGTCTCGGTCGACAAGGGCCAATGGCTCTACTTCCACGTCAACAAGTGGGGCAACACCGGCTACGACACCACCCTGTGGGTGCCGCAGATCGCGTACCTGCCTGCCTGAGCACCACGCACCGCCTGACGGGCGGCGGGCAACACTGCGCCCGCCGCCCCCGCGGCCGGGGTATGTTCGCAGGCATTGGAGGCGAACATGCGGACGGTGACGCGACGGACGGCGTTGCGGCGGGCTGACCTGGACGGCGGCGGGTGCGACGTGCCCGACGAGTGCGTCGAGGCGCTGCGCCGGCTGTCGAGTGTCCCGGTCGCGCTGGAGCACAAGGTGCACGGGGTCACCGCCACCCGGCAGGTGTTCGCCGCGACGCTGGAGCAGGAGATCGGCTGGCGGTTCACCGGCATCGAGTGGCCGCAGGACGTGCACGCCGGGGTGCTCGTCACCGTCATCTGGCGGGCGGCGAAGGACGAGGTGGTGGTGCGCACCGCGCCGCTGCCCGAGCCGATGCGGGTCGACGGCGTCACCTACTTCCACGACTACGACCCGAAGGTCGTCACCCGCGAGCACCGGCCGGGCGCCGCGAACTGGTCGAAGGTCCTGTACACGATCCGGCACTCAGGCAACGTCCTGCCCGACGGCAGCGCCGTGTTCGCCGAGGCGGACCTGGCCAAGCGCAGCGGGCTGGGCAAGGGCAACCGCGGCGCGTTCCTGCTGCGCAACGCCGTCGACCAGCTGCTCCGCGAAGGGTACGTCACCCGGGTCGAGGGCAGCGTCGACGCCACCGGCCACCCGTCCTACCCCGCGGTCGGCGGCGACGAGCCCGCGCAGATGCTGCTGTACGCGCCGCTGGTCGAGCCCGGCTCGGTCCCCGACGGGCCGCCCGGCGAGGGCAGCGACCGCCGCGAGCACTGGGTCAACGGCTTCCTGCGCCGGCTCCCGCCCGGCGCGCAGCCCTCGGAGCGGCAGCTGAGCCTGCACCAGCAGACCGTGGAGCACGAGGAGCTCGACGACGCCCCGCTGCCGCCCGGGTACACGTTCGTGAAGAAGCACCACCGCAACGGTTAGCGGACCCGCAGCGCCGGGGTGTAGTCCGGCAGGTCGAACGCGCCGGCCTTCGCGAACTGGCCGGCGAGCAGCTGCTTCACCGGCCAGCGGGTCATCATCCGCATCGACAGGGCGCGCAGCCGGATCATCGTCGCGGAGTCCGGCGCGTACCCGCGGATCCCGCCCGGCGGCAGTTCGGTGCCGGCGTCCACGTAGCGCTGCAGCCGCTCCTGATACGCGGCGCACCCGGCCCGGACGCCGCCCGAGGCCAGCTCACCGGCCAGGACGTAGGCGCCGACGAGCGCCATGCTGGTGCCGAGGCCCGCGAGGGGTGAGCCGCAGTAGCCCGCGTCGCCGAGCAGGACCACGTGCCCGCGGGTCCAGCGCTCGACGCGCACCTGGCTGAGGGAGTCGAAGACGAAGTCCGGCGCGGCCGGCATCGCGGCGAGCAGCGCCGGCACCCGCCAGCCCGCCCCGGACAGCCGCTCGGCCACCAGCCGCTGCTGCTCGCCGACCGGGAGCCGTTCGAGGCCCACCTCGCCGGACAGGAAGCTCAGGTACGCCTTCGCGACACCGCCCCGCTCCGGCCGGATGCCCGCGGCGAGACCACCGGGCGCGTTGTACATCAGGTACCAGTGCTCCAGGTCGCCCGGGTCGGGGACGCTGAAGTACGAGATGTAGCCGCCGATCGGCCGTATATAGGCCGCCTCCGGGCCGAAGGCGAGCGCACGCACCCCCGAGTGCACGCCGTCCGCCCCGACGACGAGGTCGTAGTGCCCGGCCGTCCCGCCGGCGAACTCGGCCGTGACGCCGCCGGGCTCCTGGTGCAGCGCGGTGATCCGGTCGCCGAAGCGGTATTCGACGTCGTCGCGGGTCGCCTCGTGCAGCAGCCGCGTCAGGTCGCCGCGCGAGATCTCGACCTCCGCGACGAACCCCTCCCCGTCGAACGCGTCGGCGGGCATCTCGGAGGTCCGCCGGCCCTTCGCGTCGACGGTGGCGATGCCGCGCTCGTCGATGCGCTCGGCCTTGATCCGGTCCATGAGTCCCATCCGGCGCACGACGTCCTTCGCGGCGCCCCGGACGTCGACGGCCTGCCCGCCGGGGCGCGGCCCGGCGGCCAGCTCGACGACGGTCGCGTCGATCCCGTGCCGGTGCAGCCAGAACGCGAGGGCCGGGCCGGCGATCCCCGCCCCGGAGATGAGCACGCGCATCCGTCGCTCCTTCGTCGTGTGTACTGCGTACGCCGAAGCTAGCGGCAGCGCTCGAAGTAAGGCAATCGCTACTAGTACACCTGCCACTTTGCAGGGCCTCGACCGTCTGGTGTACTAGTAGCGTGACCGACCAGCCCCCGTATCGAAAGGTCGCGGCGGACATCCGGGAGCGCATCGACGGCGGCGAGCTGGCGCCCGGCGACCTGGTGCCGTCCGCCCGGCAGATCACCCGCGACTGGGGTGTCGCGATCGCCACCGCGACCAAGGCCCTCGCCGTCCTGCGGCAGGAGGGGCTGACGACCGTCCGGCCCGGCATCGGCACCGTCGTCGCCGCCCGCGCCCACCCGCCGTCCGGCGCACCGCCGTCCAGGGCGCCCGAGCTGACCCGCGCCCGGATCGTCGCCACGGCGATCGGCATCGCCGACCGGGAGGGCTTCGCCGAGGTGTCGATGCGCCGGGTCGCCGCCGAGCTCGGCGCCGCCACGATGGCGCTGTACCGGCACGTCGCGAGCAAGGACCACCTCGTGCTGTACATGATCGACGCGGCGTTCGCGGGCGCGCCGCTGCCCACCGTGCCGGCGGCCGGCTGGCGACCGCGGCTCGAAGCGGCCGCCGTCCTGCTGTGGCGGCTGTTCCGCAGGCACCCGTGGCTGGCGCCGACGATGTCGCTGACCCGGCCGCAGCCGACGCTGCACGGCCTCAGGTTCACCGAGTGGGTGCTCGCCTCGTTCGATGCCGTCGAGGGCACCCCGCTGCGGATGGCCGACCGGATGCACGTCCACCTGCTGCTGTTCGCCTACGTCCGCGGCCTCGCCACCACCCTCGAGCTCGAGGCGGACGCCGAGCGGGAGACCGGGATCACCGGCGCCGAGTGGATGGACCAGGGCTTCGGCGGCGCCGAGCTCCCGCCGGACGCGCCGATCTTCCAGCGGCTGGTCGAGGTCGGCGACTTCGACTTCGACCTGGACCGGTTGTTCGTCTTCGGCCTGGACCGGCTCCTCGACGGGCTGACGGTCTTCATCGCCGGCGCGGACGCCGCACCGCGCGGCACCGGGCGGCCGCCGGCAAGGCCCACCTGACGGATCCCCGCCGGCGAGGCGCGCCGCTACGGGCGCGCCGACGCGGGGTGGGGCACCCCCGCCACCAGGTCCCAGAAGCCCAGGAACCGCAGGCGGGGGTCAGCGCTCAGGAGCTGGTGCAGCTCCACCATCAGGCCCTTCCACAAGACCGCGGTCGGCCGGCACTCCAGCACGACCTGGACCACGCCCTGGCCGGCCGGTTCGACGGCCGGCGGGGTCGCGAACTCGGTTGCCGCGTCGAGCCGGTCGCGGTCTGCCTTCACCGCGATCCAGGCCGACACGCCGTCCTGGATCGCGGTGGTCGCGTCGCCGTCCGGCACTGCGTACCGGATGGCGACCGCGAAACTGCCGTCGGCCCGCCGCTGCGGGAAGAGCGTCGCGTCCATGTCCATCCAGCCTCCGCTCGTCGTGATCGTCACGCCCAGCCGCGCGGCGTCATCCCTGATCCGGATGCCATTGTCCCGCCGGACGGCAATGGGCTTGCGTGGAGACGAACGGTCGTGCTTTTCTTGTCGGGTGGGTAAGGGCGAGGAGACCAGGCTCGCGGTGCTCGACGAGGCCGCCAGTGTCGCGCGGGCCGTCGGGCTCGGCGGGCTGACCATCGGCACTCTCGCCGAGCGCACGTCGCTGTCCAAGAGCGGGCTCTTCGGTCACTTCAAGTCGAAGGAGTCGCTGCAGGTGCAGGTGCTGCAGCACGCCCGGGCGCGGTTCGTCGACCGGGTGGTGCGGCCCGCGCTGGGCGCGCCGCGCGGTGAGCCGCGGCTGCGGGTGCTCTTCGACGGGTGGCTGCGGTGGGAGGCGGCGCCCGGCGGGTGCCTGTTCGTCACCGCCGCCGCCGAGTTCCACCACCAGCCCGGCGTCGTGCGCGAGGAGGTCGTCCGGGGTGAGCGCGACATGCTGGAGATGATCTCCACCATGTTCCGCGCCGGGATCGCCGACGGGGCGTTCCGCGCGGACCTGGATCCCGACCGGGCCGCGTTCGACTACGACGGCATCCTTCTCGCCTTCCATCAGGCGTTCCACCTGCTCGAGGACGAGCGGGCCGAGGCGCACGCCCGGGCCGCCCTCGACGCCCTGTTCGCCCACTGCTCCTGACTCACTGCTCCCGACCCGCCGCTCCTGAGGAGAGTCCCCCGATGACCGCTGCCGCAGTGTCGGTACAAAAAAGCACGAACGATCGGTTTTTTCGAGCCCCGCAGCCGCTCCGGCTCGCGTTCCGGTTCCTCGACCACGCCGCGCCCGCCCTCGGTGCCCGGTGGGCGGAGCGGATCTGGTTCCGGCTTCCGACCAGGGCCGCGCCGAGCACGACGACCGGGGAGCCCTTCGTGCTCGGCGGCATCGCCGGCGCCACCTCGGGCGACGGGCCCAACGTCTACCTGCTGCACGGCTGGGCCGGGCACCGCGGGCAGCTGGAGCCGTTCGTCCCCGGGCTCGTCGAGCGCGGCTACCGGGTGATCGCGTTCGACGCGCCCAGCCACGGCGCGTCCGCACCCGGCGCGTTCGGCCCGCACTCCTCGTCCATCCCCGAGTTCGCCGACGCGCTGAACGCCGTCGTCGCCGAGCACGGTCCCGCGGAGAGCATCGTCGCGCACTCCCTCGGCTCGGTCGCCGCCGCCGTGGCGCTGTGCGACGGACTCCGGACCGACCGGCTCGCCATGATCGCCCCGATGGCGTCGATGGCGTCCTACGCCCGGCACTTCGCCGACGTCCTCGGCTTCGGCGAGCGGACCCTGACCAGGCTCACCCGGCGGGTCGAGCGCCGCGTCGGGGCGCCGCTGCACCACTTCGACGTCCCTGCGATCGGCGGCGCCGTAAGGATGCCGCCGACGCTGATCGTGCACGACCGCGAGGACCGGTCGATCCCCGTCGGCAACGGCATCGCGATCGCCGAGGCGTGGCCGTCGGCGCGGCTGCACGTCACCACCGGCCTCGGGCACCGCCGGCTGCTGCGCGAGCCCGCCGTGGTCGCCGAGGTGGTGGAGTTCATCAGCGCGAGCACCTGACGCGCACGCAGTGGTGCGGCTCATATACCCTCGGTGCCGACGACGAGGGTCTATGAAAAGGGACGGTTCCGGGTCTTGACGCACCTCTCCGACGCGCGCCGGTCGCGTGTGGTGCTCGTCGGCTCCAGCACCTACGACAACTTCCCGGCCATCCCCGCCGTCACCAACAACCTCACCGCGCTGCGGGACGTGCTGATCGACCCGGACCGCTGGGGGCTCGACCCCGACGCGTGCCGGGTCGTGCACAACCCCGAGACCCCGCGCGACGTGCACGCCGTCATGCGCCGCGCCGCCGCCGAGGTCGACGTGTCCGGCCTGCTGCTGCTCTATTTCGCCGGGCACGGCGTCATCGACCCCGACACCGGCGTGCTGCACCTCGCGGTCGGGCAGACCATGCCCGACTCGGCGTATTCCAGCGCCGTGCCGTTCGACTGGGTGCGCCGCCTCGTGCAGGGCAGCCGCAGCGCGCACCGGGTCGTCATCCTCGACTGCTGCTACGCCGGGCGGGCCATCCCCGGCCTCGGCGCCGGCGACGACGCGGCGCTCGCCACCCAGGTCGAGATCGACCGCAGCTGCGTGCTCGTCGCCGCGTCCGGCAACCGGATCGCGCTCGCGCCGCCGGACGAGCCGCTCACCGCGTTCACCGGCGTGCTCGTCGACCTGCTCCGCGACGGCGTCGAGGGCGGGCCGGCGCTGCTGGACCTGGGCACCCTGCACGAGGAGATCCGGCGGGTGCAGCGGGCCCGCGGCCGCCCCATCCCGGAGCTGCGCGCCCGCAACGGCGGCGACCACATCCCCATCGTGCACAACGCCGCCGCGCCGCTGCCGACCGCCGCGCCCCCGCAGCCGCCCCGGCCTCAGCCGCCGCGGCCCGACAGCTCCCTCGTCGGGCGGGTCCTGCGCGGGGCGCCGGGCGCCGTCGACCCCGAGCTCGCCGGGGACGTGGCGATCCTCGCCCACTCGCCGATCGAGGGCGCCATCGGCGTGCGCCTGGACCGGCCCGCGACCCGCTCCCCCGCGCACGTGCTCGGCGACCAGCTCGCCGGGTCGCTGCACGTCCACGCGGTCCTCGACGGCGGCCCGGTCCGCGACGTCATCCTGCTGCTCGGCGTGCTGCGGCCCGGGTTCAGCGCCCCGGACGGGTGGCGGGTCGTCGGCGGCGGGCTCGTCGTCGTGCCGCAGGACGCGCATCCGGTCCTGGCGGAGACCGTCGTCGACGCGGCGTACCTGTTCGTCGGCTACCTCGGCTGGCGCCCGCAGCAGCTGGAGGCCGAGCTGGCCGCCGGCGACCTCACCGACGCCGACACCGACCTCGTCACCTGGCTCGACGACCCGCAGCACGCGAGGTGAGGCGATGACAGGCACCGAGCAGAGCCTCGTGAACCGGCTGGTCACCACGATCCGCAAGGGGCGGGACATCACGCTCGTCCTCGGGTCGGGGCTCACCGCCCGGGTCGTGCCCGGCGTGGACCGGATGGTCGACCTCGCCGACGAGTTCGTCGGGCAGACCCTGCAGAACACCGACCTGCAGGCCGCCCTCGCCGGGCTGCGCGCCACCCGCCGCGACGCGGCCCTCTACGCCGCCTACCGGCGCGCGTTCACCGAGTGGCTGTCGCCGGTCGAGTTCGACATCGTCGTGCAGCGCGCCGCCCTGGAGGCGTACCGGCCCGCGCGCGCCGCCACCCCCTCCTGGGAGCGGGTCGGCTACCACCGCGGGGTACAGCTGGAGGACGACCGCGACGCGTGGACCCTGCCGCCGGGCGTGATCGCCGTCGGTGAGCTGCTCGCCGGGCTGCCGGACCGGTTCCAGCGCCGGGTCGTCACCACCAACTTCGACCCGCTCATCGAGATCGCGGTCCGCCGCGCCGGTGGCACCGCACGGGCGCTGACCCTCAACCGCGACGGCACCTTCGCCGGCCCGCTCGGTCCGGCCGACGGCATCGACGTCCTGCATCTGCACGGGTACTGGCGGCCGACGTCCGAATCCGACGAACGCGCGCTGCTGCACGACCCCGAGCCGCTGCGCGCCGACGACCCGGTCGTCACCGCCGCGCTCGCCGAGGCCCTGCGCGGCGACACGATCTGCGTCGCCGGCTACCCGCCGGGCCGCAACGACGCGCTCACCCGGGCGGTGCACGAGCAGGCCGACGTCCTGTGGGCCAGGCACGACGACGACGCGTCCCCCGCCGGTGCCGCCCTGATCTACACCGGCGTCGACGTGGACCGGCTGTTCCCGGCGGTACGCCGCGGCCTCGCCACCCTGCCGCCCTCACCCCCACCGGCCGCCGCACCCGCCGCACCCGCACCGCCCGGCGTCGCGCCCGCGGGCACCGCGCTGCACCGGGTCCACCTGCCCACCCTCGAGGCCGTCCTCGGCGCGCGGCCGTCGGCGGTGGAGCTGCTGCGCCAGCTCGACTACGAGTTCCGCTGGCGGCGCTTCGACGACACCCCCGACACCCCGCTCGACCTGGTGTTCTGGCCGGTACGGCTGCGCCAGCCGACCCTCATCTACGCCGTGCAGGCGACCGTCGCGGCGGCCCTGTCCGCGCGCGGCGTCCGGGTCGTGCTGTGCTTCGACGACCTCGCCGGCGACCAGCACACCCGCAGCTGGCGGGCCAGGTTCACCGACGAGGTCGAGCGCTGGTTCGCCCTCGTCGAGGGCGCCCGGCCGCCCGAGGTCGACTCGCTCATGTCGTTCTGCTCGCCCGGCCGGGTCGCCGAACGCCTCCAGGACCCGGAGCTGCTGCGCCGCCCGACCCACCCGTGGGCGGTGCAGCTGGAGTACTACCGCGGCGACCGGATGATCCTCGACGTCGCCCGCGCGGCGAAGGCGTTCCCCGGCATCGGCGACCTGGACCTCGACGACGCCCTGGTCGGCGCGCAGATCCGCACCACCCGCGCCGAGCGGCTGATGAGCACCCCGGCGATCTGGGCCTACCTGCAGTACCTGCTGCGCGACACCCGCCCCGAGGCCGTCATGACCCTCGGCGGCGAGGACGAGTCGGTCATGTGGGACCAGTGGCACGACACGTTCCCCGACGCGGTCGGTCACCTCTTCCACCCGGTCATGGCCAACGTCCGGCAGGACGCGCGGATGCTCGGCGCCCGCAGCTACCGCGAGGTCGAGGACCACCTGCGCAAGGCGATGCGGCTGGAGAGCTGGGACCGCGAGGACCATTACCTGCACTGGATCGTGCAGCACGCGGTCGTGCTGCACCGGTACCTGCGCAACCGGCCGCCGCTGTCCTTCGACGGGCGGCTGCTCGACTCGTGGGAGACGATCCGCGCCGCGCTGATCGACCCGAGGCAGCGCGCCGGCACGGTCAGGGTCATCGCCCGCGAGGTGGCGGCGCTGCTCATGCACGAGTCGGTCTGATCGGCCCATGCGCGGCACCGCGCCCGGAGGTACCGTCGAAACCATGGGCGCTTCCCCCGCCGACCTGGACGAGCACACCAGCCTGGACGAGCACACCGACCTCGACGAGCACGCCGGCCTCGCCATGCTCGATACCGCGGAGCAGGTCTGGGGTCCGGACCTGCTGGCCTATCTGCTCGGCGCGGGCCTGGACGCGCCCCTGGCGGGCTGGTCCGCCGAGGTCGCCGTCCACGAGCCCGCCACCCGCCGCCGGCTGCGGTGCGTGCTGGAGGTGCAGCGGCTGTTCGACCTCGGCAGCGTCGCCCGCGCCTGGGCCCGTGACCTGCACCCGGCCCTGGGCCTGCGCAGCCCGGCGAGCGTGATCCGCACCGGCGACGAGGACGAGCGCCGGGCGGTGCTCGAGCTCGCCGAACGCGACTCGCTCAAGCCGCGCTGACCGGTTCGGCCACGGACGGGGGCGGGGCGGTGGCATGATTCGCCGCGTGACCCGGCTTTCCGCCCCGGACCGTGTGCTCTCGGCGTCGGACTTCAAGCTCGAGAGCATCGACCTGTACATCACGTCGCGCTGCAACCGGCGCTGCACGTACTGTTTCCTGCCCGACGCCTACTTCGACCGCACCCGGCACATGCCGCCGTCGACGGTCGCCGCGATCGCCGCGTGGGCGGCCGGATCCGCCACCGAGATCACCGTGCTGGGCGGCGAACCGGCGCTGCACCCGCAGTTCACGGCCATCGTCCGGGACACCGCGGCCACCCCGGTCCGGGTCCGGACCGTCACCAACGGCAGCCGGCACTTCCGGGCCGCCCTGCCCGCCGTGCACGAGGCGCTCAGCCGGGTCGCCGTCAGCCTCGACGCCCCGTCCGCCGCCGTCGTCGACCGGCTGCGCGGCCGCGGCGCGTTCGCCGACGCCGTCGCGACCGTCGACGAGCTGCGCGCCGCCGGGGTGCCGTTCGACCTCAACTGCACCGTCCTGAAGGACACCGTCGCCCTGGTGCCGCAGATGCTCGCGTACGCCGAGGCCAGCGGCGCCGGCCGGCTCAACATGCACTGGTTCTCACCCGTCGGCCGGGGCGCCGAGCACGCCGCCGACCAGTCCGTGCCCGCCGGCGTGTGGCGGCGCGAGGTGCTCGACGTGGTCGCCGGCTACCGCCCGGCCCGGCAGTCGTTCACCGTCGACTGCCAGGTCGCCTTCGACTTCCCGGTGCCCGGCGCGGACCGCGGGGTGTGCGCCGTCCGTGACCGCACCAACCTGCAGTTCCTGCCCAGCGGCGCCGTCTTCGCGTGCGGGATGCTGCTGGAGGACGAGGACCTCGCCGCGTACCGGTGGCACGACGGCCGGCTGATCCGCCGCGGCGGCGACACCGAGCTGGCCCGCACCGCCGGGCGCTGTCACGGGTGCCCGCTGCGGCAGGAGGACGGCGGGCACCGGCCGATCTGCATCTACAACCGGCTGGCCGTCTAGCTGATCAACGAACGGAGGGGACGAGCTCCTCACGGATCCAGCTCCGCAGTAGGGTCGGGGTGGTGGTCAGCACCGAACGGTCCTGCTCGGGCACGAAGTCGTCGCGCAGGCCGGTGGACATTCCGAGCACCGCGTCCGCCATGGCGGGCGGCATGCCCGCCCGCAGGTACTGCTCGCGCATCTGCTCGTCGGCGATCCGCTCGACGCGCACCTCCCGGCCGAGCTCGTCCGTGAGGATCTTCGCGACCTGGGTCCAGGTCAGGTCCTCGGGGCCGTGGACGGCCTGGACGCGGCGGCCGCTCCACCGGTCGCTCAGCAGGGCGAGCGCGGCCACCTCGGCGACGTCCCGCGGGGCGACCCAGCTCATCGGGGCGTCGAGGGGCAGCACGGTCTGCAGCAGCCCGGTCCTCACCGACTCCACCTCGAACAGCAGGTTGGTGAAGAAGTAGCCGCACCGCAGGTGCGTGACGTCAGCGCCGCAGTTGTCGAGGGCGACCTCCGTCTCCGAGAGGCCGTCGATCTCACCCGCGCCGTGCCGCTTCTCCGCGCCGACGCTGCTCTGGAACACGACCCGTCCGATCCGGTTCGCCTCGACCGCGGCGACGACGGACTCCGTCGCGCGGCGGTAGTCGGCCAACGGGTCGGCGGACTCGGCGGGCGGGTCGACCCAGTAGACGGCATCGGCACCGGCGGTGGCCGAGATGACCTGGCTCGGCTCGCGCGAGTCGGTCGCCACCAGGTCGGCGTGCCCGGCGACGGCGGCGGGGATGTTCTCCGGGTGGCGGGTGAGCAGCACCGGCGTGACGCCGGCCCGGATGAGCATGCGCGTCAGATGCCGGCCCACGTTGCCCTGAGGTGTTGTGACGGCGATTCTCATAACCTCCACGCTAGCCACAGATGCGGCCTGTTACTGGCCGTATCCCAGGGGATCCTGGACTCATGGACTCCCCCTCGACACGGTCACTGGAACTCCTGGCGCTCCTGCAGTCAGGGCGGGAGTGGAGCGTCCACGACCTCGCGGCCCGCTTGCGGGTCAGCGGGCGCACCGTTCGCCGGGACGCGATGCGCCTGCGCGACATGGGCTACGACGTCAGCTCCCGCCCGGGCCCGGGCGCTGCCTACGCGCTGCGGCCGAGCGTGAAGATCCCGCCGTTGCTGCTCGGCGCGGACGAGGTCTCGACGATCATCACGAGCCTGCTGGTCCTCGAAGCGTGGCTGCCCGGCGACGCCACGGCCGCGACCGCGCGCACGAAGCTCGAACAGGTACTGCCCGAGAGCCTGCGGCGGCGTGCCGCAGCGGTGGCGCTGTCGACCCAGGTCCTGCGCGAGGCTCCCACGTCAGTGGACTGGGAGCTCGTCGGCACCATCGCGGACGCCGTCGCGACGGGTGCGCGCCTCGCGTTCGACTACGCGGACCGGCACGGCCGCCGTTCGCGCCGCACGGTCGAGCCGTATCGGCATCTCCTGCGCCGGCGGCACTGGTACCTCGTCGCCTACGACCTCGACCGCGACGACTGGCGTCTCTTCCGGCTCGACCGGATGCGGGCCTGCACAACCTTGCCCGGACCACATGAGGGTCGCGCCTTCCCCTGGGACTCGATCGAAGACTGGCTCACGAGCGACTCCGGCACCGGCGACGCGCACCGCTAGAACAGCAGCTCCCTGGCGTCGGGCAGACCCTGGGAGCGCAGCCAGGAGCGGGCCAGCTCCGCGTAGTTTCGCGGCTCCGGCGCGGCGATGAGACCGGCGACCTGCGAGCGGGCCGCGGCGATCTGCGGTGGCGGGCCCTCGAACTCCGCATACGTCCCCAGCCGGGGCAGCTCGTCGACCGCGACGACCAGGGCGCCGCGGCGGAACTCGCGGCGGCGCTTCGCCAGGCGCCACACCAGGGTGAGACCTTGGGCGGCGAACGCCGCCCGGACGAACGCGGCCTCGACGGGGAACTCGACCTCGACCCGGCGGTAGGTGCCGTCGGGCGCGTGCGTGCGGGGGCCCTTGAAGCCGGCCGTCGCGAGGCCTGCCACCACCCGCAGGCGGCTCACGAGGTCCTGCCCGCGCAGCCGGCCGTCAGGGGTGTCGTAATACTCGTCGAGCTGCTCCTGCACCGGCCCGTGCGCGAACCCGAGCGTCGCGAGCCTGGCCCGCAGCGCCGCGGGGTCGGGCACGGGATGCTTGCTCTCGACCTCGTCCACCCCGCCGGCCACGCCGTCAATGCTACGGGCCGCCGGGGTGGCGACGACGTCCTCGAATGTGTCAGGACGCGGCGGCCAGCCACAGGTCGGCGGGGCTGCCGAGCCGGGTGGACTCGACGCAGACCTGGCGATACGCGGTGGCCGTGGTCGAGTGGGCCAGCATGCCGCGCACCCCGTGCAGCTGCAGCGCCGTCCGGCTGGCCGTCTGCGCGTGTTCGGCCAGCGCGGCCAGTACACCTGCCGCCGGCACCGCGTCGCCGGGCTCGAACCCCTTGTCGAACTTCCACGCCGCCTCGTGCAGGACGAGCCGCCAGCCGTCGCCCTCCCCGATCAGGGTGGCCAGCCGGTGCGCGACCGTCTGCCGCTCGACCAGGGGCTTGCCGGACTGGACGCGGGTGTTGACGTGTGCGCGGGCGACCTCGAGGATGCGGTCCGCGGTGCCGAGCAGCACCGCGGCCTGACGGATCCGGGCCGCGGTGAGCGCGCGCAGCCAGTGCTCCGGCGTGATGGTCAGCGGGGTGGCGGGCGCGCCGTCGAAGTGGATCCGGGTCGCGGGCGTGCCGAAGTGTTCGACGGACTCCGTGAGGCAGGTGGCGGGGTCGGCGACGACTAGGTGCCACGCGTCGTCCTCGGTGCGCACCACGCACAGCCCGACGGTGGCGCGCGGCAGCGGCTCCGACTCGCCCCACAGGGTGCCGTCGGCCTTGGCGCGGATGCCGGACGGGGTGCGGGCGCCGATCACGACGGCCTGCTTCGCGCCCTCCAGCAGTTCCGCGACGGTGTCCGCGGGCACGTCCGGCAGGCCGTCGAGGAGGTCGAGCGCGAACGCGGTGTCGCGGTAGGCGGCGAGGGGCTGCAGTGCGTGGCCGAGACGGTCGTTGACGACGATGTCGGCGCCGAGTCCGAGCGCGGCGCCGCCGAGGTCCGCCGGCGCGCCGAGCGCGGGCACGCCGATCGTGCCGAGCTGCGCGGACAGGTCGCCGGTGCGGGTGAGCACGGCGTCGACCGCGTCGTGCAGGCGCTGCTGCAGGGCGTCCAGGCGCGGCCCGCCGGGAGCGGCGACACCGCCTGTGTCGAAGACCCGGGCGCTGCTCAGGATGTCGATCATCACTTCGGACGCGCCGCCGGAGATCGTGACGCCGGGCGACTCGCGCAGCGCCGCCTCCAGGATCCGGTCCCCCGCGCCGGGTCCCGGCACGAGCACGTCGGGTCCGAGCGCGTCCAGGGCCCACCAGGCGATGCGCTGGCCGGTCTCGCTGCAGTGCCACTTCGCGAACGACGACTCGGCGATGTCGGCGTTGCCGTCCTGCAGGTTCTGCATGACCTGGCAGCTGAGCAGCTTGCTGGCGGCGAGGCGGGTGCGGTGCCGGGCCAGCCCGACCCGCGTGACGTCGCCGGGCCGGCGGCCGTCGGCGTCGAGGCGCTCGGCGATCATGTTCAGCCAGTGCCGGCCGCGCGCGTAGTAGTCCAGGCCGGTGCGTTCCGCGGCGAACATCTGCGTGATCAGCGACCAGCCCGCGCCGGGCGGGCCGAAGACCGCGTCGTCGCCGACGTGCACGTCGCTGAACCAGATGTCGTGGAACTGCTCGTTGGCGAGGCTCGGGATGGGCCTGATCGTCACCCCCGGCGTGTCCAGCGGCACCAGGAAGAGGGTGATGCCCTCGTAGACGCTGGCCTGCGGGTCGGTGCGCACCGCGATCAGCGCGAAGTCGGCGTAGGCGCTCTTGAGGTTGTAGGTCTTGCGCCCGTTGAGGACCCAGCCGTCGCCGTCCCGGACGGCGGTCGTGGTGAGGGCCGCGAGGTCGGAGCCGTTGGTCGGCTCGGTGAACAGGATGCAGGCCGTCGTCTCGGCGCTCGCCATCGCCGGCAGCAGGTCCTTGCGCTGCCGCTCGCTGCCGGACGCCAGGATCAGCGAGCCGACGTTCTGCACCGAGATGCAGTACAGGTTCTGCGGGATGCCGTGCGCGACGAGCTGCTCCAGCAGCGTCACCGTCGCGGTGTGGTCGAGGTCGCGGCCGCCGTACTCGGCCGGCCACGAGGGCGCGAGGATGCCGGCGGCGCCGAGGTGCCGGTACAGGGGGCGGACGTCGCCGTCCATCCCGTCCCTGCGGGCATGGACGTCCTGCAGCAGCCGCGCCGTCTCCGGCGAACGCAGCACCTGCTCGACCTCGGCGGCGAAGTCGAGGGTGTCCTGGGGAACATCGAAATCCATGCTCAGGCTCCTAAAGTCAGACGCCCCGCAGGGCGGCGTGGACCTCCCGCACGACCCGGGCGTGGTGCTCGGTGAGGAAGAAGTGCCCGCCGGGCAGCACGGACAGCGCGAACGGTCCCGAGGTCTGCTCGCCCCACGGGGCCATCGCCGCCGGCGGCACCCCCGGGTCGTCGTCGCCGCACCACGCGGTGACCGGGCACGACAGCAGCGGTCCCGGCTGCATGCGGTAGCTCTCGATCATCGAGAAGTCCGCCCTGAGCATCGGCATGAGCAGGTCGAGCAGGTCGTCGTGCTCGAAGACGGTCTCGTCCGCCGCGCCGTAGTCGCGCAGCATGTCGATGAACTCGGCGCGGGGCAGGTCGCTGACTGGCTCCCGCGGCCGGACGATCGGCGGCGCGGGCCGGCCCGTCACGAACAGGTGCCGCACGGGCCGGTCGGCGGTCCTGAGCCGCCGGGCGACCTCGAACGCGAGGATGCCGCCCATGCTGTGGCCGAACAGCACGATCTCGGTCGGCTCCGCGGCGATCGCCTCGGCGAGCTGGTCGGCGAGGCCGCCCAGGTCGGTGGCGGGCGGCTCGGCCATCCGGGCACCGCGCCCCGGCAGCTGCACCGGCACGAGCTCGACCCGGCCGGTGAAGTACCGCTCCCAGGCGGCGTAGTAGGTGGCCGAGCCGCCGGCGAACGGGAAGCAGTAGAGGCTGTGCGTGGCGGTGACCGACCGGAACCGCTGGTCGAACCACGAGCCGGCCTGCGTCGTCTGCTGGATGCTCACAGCGCGGCCGCCACCTTCCGCGGCGTGAACCGCACCGGCAGGCTCTTGTAGCCCGGCACGAAGTGCGACGCGACGTGCTGGACCTCGCCGGCGATCTCGACGGTGTCCACCATGTCGAGCATCTCCTCGATGAAGATCTGCAGCGTCACCTTCGCCATGCCCGCCCCGATGCAGTAGTGCGGGCCGATCCCGAACGCGAGGTGCTTGTTGGGCCGGCGGTTCAGGTCGAACGTGTAGGGGTCGTCGAAGACCCGCTCGTCGCGGTTGGCGGAGCCGAGCCAGGCGCTGACGGGGTCGCCGGCCTTGATGGTCTGGCCCTGCAGCTCGACGTCCTGGATGGCGTACCGCATCAGCGCGGTCACCGGGGACGCCCAGCGCAGCACCTCGGCGAGGGCGATCTGGATGTCGTCGCGGTTGTCGCGCAGCCGCTCGAACTGCTCCGGATGCTGCGCCCACTGCGAGAACAGGGTGCACAGCGTGTGCGGCGTGGTCACGTTGGCGCCGATGAGCAGCACGTAGCCGTTGACCATCGCCTGCTGCTCCGACATGGGCCCCTCGGACAGGTCCATGTTGCGCATGACGCCGATCGCGTCGGGGTGCTCGGCGCCGCGCTCGCGCAGCGCGAACTGCTCCCGGAACGCCTCGAACATCTGGTGCCGGGCCTGCCGCACCGTGGCCATCGCGTTGCCGGAGGCGTAGGTCGGGTCCTCGTAGGCGATCGTCATCATCACCACGTGCATGAGGTGCTCCCAGTCCTCCTTGGGCAGCCCCATCAGCGTTCCGGTGATCGACATCGCGAACATCATCGTGTCGTGCGCGATGTCGTGGACGTCCTTGTCGATGGCCCGCCGGATCGCGTCGCGCGCCAGCCCGCGGATCAGCTCGTCGTGCGTCTCGACCAGCTCCGGCGCGAACGCCGGGTTGAGCGGCTTGCGCAGCTCGCCGTGGCGCGGCGGGTCGGTGTCGGCGAGCATGTCGTCGGTGGCGATGTCCGGCGTGTTCAGGTCCAGGACGCTGAGGATCGTGCCGCGCCGCGACGAGAACTCGGTCGGGGTGCGCAGCACCCTGGTGACGTCCTCGTGCCGGGTCACCACCCAGAACGGTTCGCGGTCGCCGCCCGGGTCGGCCTTGTAGACCGGCGCCACATCGCGCAGGTGCGCCCACAGCGCGTGCATGTCCGTCACGGCGTGGAACGCGGAGTTGAGCAGGTCGGGGTCGTCGAACTGCACCGGACAGAACGGCGGCGTTGAGATAATCATCAACCATGCCTTTCGCTGGCGGAGTGTCGTATGTGTCGACTGTCGCCCAAGGCCACAGTAACTGCGGAGTCTGCAGGCGGCAACCCGAGCTGGACCTCAGCAGATCCGGATCCGTCGATCCCACAGCTGCTCGTAGAACGGCAGGTGGTGCTCGTAATAGCGGCGCAGCAACGGATCCGTCTCGATCGTCCGCTCGTACGAGCGCTCCGTGCGCCGGACGGTGGAGCTCTCGCTGACGTCGGTGTGCCAGCGTGCGGACTGCCGCCACTCGGGCCGCTCCCCCGGCTGCCACCGCAGTATGTCCTCGCTGAAGGGCAGACCCACCGCCGCGCAGTACGCGCGCACCGTGGCCTCGGGGCGGTCGACGAGGTCGTCGGAGTCCACGACCAGGGGTTCGCCACCGGCGTCGAGCACCGCCTGGTGGATGCGGTGCAGATACTGCACGCCGACCTCGTGCAGCGCGATGTCGGGCTTGATCGCCGCGTACGACGGGATGATCTCCTTCGGGTGCCGCAGCAGGAACGCGTGCCGGGCGCCCTTGAGGAAGTCCTCGCGGGCGAAGAGGTCGTCGTAGCGGCAGTCGGTGGTGTCCTTGAAGAACACCGTCGCGCCCGCCGACTGCTCCAGCAGCGCGTCCATCAGCGCGTCGTAGGAGTCGGCCTCGCGGTCGCCGGCCCCGGTGCGGCCGTCGTTGGCGATGTTGCAGAACGGCTCGTGGACGGCGAGGAGGTCGTCGCGCTCCAGCATCATCCGGAAGAACACGGTGGAGCGGGACCGCGGCGCGCTCCACAGGGCGAGCAGCCCGCTCATGTCGACTCCACCTCCTCGAGGGTGCCGACGAGCCAGTCGACGATGCACCCGGCGACGTCGACGTCGGTGGCGTCGATCGCGCCGTGGAACTCCGGCGTGTGGTTGACCTCGTTGGCGTAGAGGCGCTCCTCCTGGTCGATCAGCAGGTCGACGCCGAGGAACCCGCCGCCGACCGCGTTCGCCGCGGCCACCGCGAGGTCGTTGAGCTCGTCGGTGATCGGGCAGGGCGTGGGCGCGCCGCCGATGGCGGTGTTGGTGCGCCAGTCGTCGACCGCGTTCTTGTAGATCGCGCACACGACCCGGTCACCGGCGACGTAGGACTTGATGTCGCGGCCCGGCTTGTCGATGTGCTCCTGCAGGTAGTACACGTGCTGCTGCGGGTTGGGCAGCGCGGCACGGTGCTCCAGGATCGCCCGGCCCTGCTCCTCGTCGTGGACCCGCGCCGTCAGGTTGCCCCACGACCCGGTCACCGGCTTCACGACCAGCGGGTAGCCGATCTTCGGCATGGCGTCCAGCGCGGCGGGGGTCCCCCACGCGACCGCCGCCTGCGGGATCGGCAGGCCGGCGTTGTGGAAGGCGAGGGTGGTGCGCAGCTTGTCGCCGCACGTCTCCAGCACCGGCGGCCGGTTGAGCGTCGGCACCCCGAGCGCGTCCAGCGTCGACGCGACCGACGAGGAGCGGCTGTGGCTGACCTCGCGCATGAGCGCCGCGCGGTACGGCGGCCGCCCGTCGGCGAGCATGACCGTCAGCTTCCGGGGGTCGACGTACTCGTGGCGCAGCCCGCGCCGCTGCATGGTTTCGAGGATCAGCCGCTCCTCCCGCCGGACCCGGGAGGCGACGACGGCGATCGGCATGTCTGTGATGTCCACGATGGCCCTTCTGTGTTCGGCCCGGCGGGCGTGACCCTGTGCGGTCACCCCTGCCGGGACACGGCGTCCGCGGTGTTTCCGGCCCAGCGGGTCACGCCTGCCGGGCCACGGCGTCGGCGGTGCGGTCGAGCTGGTCGAGCGCGACCTCGAGACGGCGCAGGAGCTCGGCGCTGTGCTCGCGCAGCTCGGCCGGGCGGTGCCGGTCCCAGACCCGCGAGTGCGCGCCGGTCATCCGCACGCCCGTCCAGCCGTGCGCGACGGCGTCGACCCGGGCCGCGGCCTCGGCGAGGTCGGGGATGCGCCATTCGACGCCCCGCCGGCGCAGGAACTCCGCGTGCAGGCCCGTCTGCGCCTGGATGTTCCAGCTGATGACGTAGAGCTCGCTCAGCGCGACCTCGGCCGCGCCGGACGCGGGCGGCAGCGCGCACAGCTCGCCGAGGTAGTCCCGCAGGCCCTGCACCCCGGACAGGGTGTCGCCCTCGGACGGCCGGCGGTAGCGGGCCACGTTCTCCCGGATGGCGCTCGCCACCCATTCGCGGTCCGGCTCCGGTACCTCACCCCGCATGCGGGCGTGCAGCCAGCGGCGGTCGCTCGGACTGGCGCTGAAGAACACGTCGCCGTCGTCCGCCGGGTTCGCCGAGCCCCAGCTGGCCAGGAAGTCCGCGATCGGGATCGGGCCCTGGAACGCCGGCGGCTGGGCGTCGGACACGAACACCTCGGTGTCGGTGATCCGGTACACCACCAGCAGGTGCGCGGCGTGCACGTCGTGGAAGGCGGGCCGGAACGGCAGGTGGAAGTTGTCCACCGCGGCGATCGGCAGCACCCCGGCGGCGAGCGCGTCGCGCAGCTCGTCGAGCCCCGCCTCCTTGCTCTGGTGCCACGTCGATTCGAACGGGTGGTAGAGCGCGAGCCGCTTGGCGAGGGAGTCGGGCGCCGCGTGGTAGTAGTACTCCTCGGTCGTCCAGGCGCCGGCCTTGCGGCGGAACTCCCACGGCGCGCCCAGCACGGTGACCGGGTCGTGCCCGTCGTGCAGGAGCACGGTCGCCATGGTGCCGTGCAGACAGCTGCCGAGGTCGCGGGTCCACAACTGGACCTGGTTGAGGGTGCTGGCTGTGATCATGCCGTCGCACCCTCCGCGAGGCGCACCTCGACGCCGGTCACCAGCGTGACCGCGAAGACGTGCAGGGCGACCAGCCGGGGCAGCCGCAGCGCCTGGGCGGTGCCGTGCCGCGGCATCCCGATCCGGGACAGCCACATCGTGGTGGGCAGGCCCTGCTGGACGTGGTGCGGGTAGTGCATCTTCGCGGTCTTGAACGCGGGCTCCTCACCGAACGCGGGTGTGCCGTCGAGGAAGTCCGAGACACCCACCCGCAGCGGGTCGGCGTAGCCGTCGTCGTAGTGCACCCACAGGATGTCCTCGCTGCGCCGCTCGGAGGCGGCCAGCAGGTAGATCCAGTCGTAGCGGCCCGGCGGGACGTCGATGACCTGCCCCTCGGCGCGGACGTTGTCGCCGTCGGCGCCGGCGTCCGGCCACATGAACGGGATGCCGGCGACCTCGACCAGGGCGCGCGGCGCGGGCAGCTCCTCGGCGGGGAACGAGTTGCCCCACGCGTTGATGCGGCCGGCGGTCAGCTCGCCGGCGCCGCTCGTCGCCCGGTTGTTGAGCAGATCGTCGATGTTGATCAGGCAGAACTCCGGGCGCGTCGTCGTGGCGGGCAGCCGCTGCACGACGCGGCCGGGCGCGCTGGATACCTGGCTGCTCATCGAACCCTCCAATCAGTACAGCGAGAGAGCCTGCAGGGAGCTGTGCGTCCGCCCGTTCACCTCGGCGAGGTCCGGCACGGTGTTGAAGTCGACGATCATCGTGTCCCGCCAGCCGGGCACGTCGCGGTCCTCGGTGCGGATCTCGCTGACGGCGTGCTCCATCGTCGTGTCGGACAGCACCAGCGCCTCGAGCGGCTCGGTCATCGTGACCCGGTGCCGGGCCCGCTCCTCGCCGCGGCGGAAGACCTGGCTCTCGCCGCCGACGCAGTGGTGCCGGCCGATGAGGTGGATCGCCACGTATTCGTGACCGTCGGAGTGCCGGCCCTCGGGTGCGGGCTCGGAGACCTCGTCGGGCTCGGCGATGACGCGGATCATGTGGATGCCGAGCTCCCAGTCGCGGCTGCCGGCCGCGTCGTTGACCAGGCCGACGGACTCCTGCAGGATTTCGCTGAAGCGGCAGCTGGTGAGGGCGTCGTCGGTCAGCGGCTCGAAGACGCGCAGCTGGTCGCCGAACGCCCGGTTGATCTTCTTGCTCTGGAAGAACTCGGTGCCGAGCAGCGGTTCCAGGGTGCCGTCGCGGTGGGCGAGCACCCGGCCGTACCGCCGGTTGCGCCGGCACCTGGCGGGGCCGAGATAGGCGTCCGGGACGAGGTCGTCCCAGGCGGCCGTGAAGCGTTGCCAGTCATGTCCCTCGGTCGGCAGCGGCAGGCGGCCGTGTGCCCAACCGAGCTGCGCGACGTCACCGGCGCGGAGGTCTTCTGAGTTGTCCATCAGCGGCTTTCCCCTCGATGGGTCAACGTGAACGAGTGCGGACACTCGGGGCCTTGTCCAAAGAATACTGTGCACCCGACACCGCGTCCTGTCGAGTGTCGCTCGCCCACGACGAGTTCAACACTGTTTCCGCAGCTCAAACCACCAAAAAGGAAAATAGGAGTGTTTGTAGAGTCTGCGGAACACGACGGGCCCGGGACGGGTGGATCGCACCGTCCCGGGCCCGGGCGGACCGGGGCGGCGAGGTCATCGCCGCACCCGGTCCGATCTCATGCGGCGGCTACCGGGGTCTCCACCCGGACCTGAGGCACCTGCCGGGTCAGGCTGGGCGTCTCGTCCGTGCCGGGCTCCTCGGCAGGAGGCGTCTCCGAGGCGCCCCCGGTTGCCACGTCTTCCGCCGCGCCGCCGACCTCACCGGCGAGGAACTCGGCGAGGGCGCGGACCGTCGGGTTGCTCCACAGGATCGTCGGCGGCAGGTCCACCGCGAAGCAGCGGTGCAGCCGCACCCGCAGCGCCACGGTGAGCACCGAGTCGACCCCGAGCTCCAGCAGCGGCCGGTCGATCGCGATGTCCTCCGGCGCGAGGTTGAGCTCGGCGGCGACCTGCTCGTGCGTCTCCGCCGTCACCTTCTCCACCAGCTCGTCCGCCGGGACCGTCGACCAGTCCACGGCGCCGCTACCGGTGTCCGCCGCCTCCGCGTCGGTCACCGACAGGTCCGAGAACACGGGCAGGGTGTGCCCGGGCATGACCCGCATGACGGCGACGTACGGCAGCGCGTAGCGGTCCGCGTAGCTCCAGCTGCGCAGCGCCTCGCTGACGGTGATGCCGCCGAGGCCACGCGACTCGGCCTCGAGGATCGTCGCCTTGCCGGTCGTCTCCCCCATGCCGCGGCCGATCCACTGCGCCCACGCGAAGCTCGTCGAGCCGGTCTCGCCCTGGGCGTGCCGCAGCGCGGCGAGGGCGTCCAGGAACGAGTTCGCCGAGGCGTAGCTGACCTGGCCGGTGAGCCGGGCGAACTGGCCGCAGGAGGAGAACATGGTGAAGAAGTCGAGCGTGCCGGCCGGGTACAGCCGGTGCAGGACCATCGCGCCGTCGGCCTTCGGGCCGAACGTGATGTCGAGGTTCTCCGCGCCGGTCTTCTCCACCAGCGCGTCGGAGACGACACCGGCGCAGTGCACGATGCCGCGGATCTGCGGCATGTCGAGGTTGGCCGGGTCCAGCGCCTTCGCGGTCGCGTCGGCGTCGGAGATGTCCAGCCGCAGCACCCGTACCGTCGCACCGGCCGCCTCCAGGGCGACCACCTCGGCGACCTGAGCGGCCACCGCCGGGTCGGACACGGTGTCCCACTCCGAGCGCGGCGGCAGCCCCCGGCGGCCGACCAGGACCAGCCGGCGGGCGCCCTGCTCGACCAGGTACCGCGCGGCCTCCAGACCCAGCGCACCGAGACCACCGGTGACCAGGTAGGTGCCGTCGGGACGGCAGTCGACCGGCTCCCGCTCGGCGGGCCGCTCCAGCTTGCGCAGCCGGGCCGCGAAGAGCCCGTCGGCGGTGCTGGACAGCACGTCCTCGTTCGGCGGCAGCGCGCCGATGACGGCCGCCACCGAGGCGACGTCGGCGCCGCTGTCGACGTCGACGGTGCCGCCCCACAGGTCGGGACGCTCACCGGCGACGATGCGGCCGGCGCCCCACAGCGGGGCGTGGGCGAGGGCGGCTTCCGTGGTGCCCTCGCGGACACCCCGGGTCAGCGCCCAGATGGTGGGCCTGCGCTGCTCGTCATCGATCCCGGCGACCCGCTGGGTGGCGTCGACGAGCGCCTGCGCGCACCGCCGGGCCGCCTGCTCGGGTGCCTCGCCGGGCAGCAGGGCCGGCGGTGCCACGATCACCACGTCACCGGCGGCCAGCAGGCCGTCGCTGATCGCGGCCGGGTCGGTGGCCGTGCGGGTCTGCACGCCGCGGGCGTTGAGCGCCTCGACCAGCGCCGCACCGCCCTCGGGCGGCCCGACGAGCAGCGCCTGCCGCGGCTGCGGCGCGTCGGCGCGGACCTCGACCGGCTCCCAGGCCAGCTCCTGCACCAGGTCGCGCGGGCCGACCGCGCCGGAGCCGATGTCCTGCACCTTGACGTAGCGCAGGCCGCGGGCCTCGCACACGACGGCGCCGGTCTCGTCGGCGACCCGCATGTTGATGGTGTCCGGGGTGCGCGGGTCCCGCGTGGTGTGCACGTAGATCCGCGCCGGCGACTCGCCCTTGAACTGCAGCGACTCCAGGTGCGAGCAGGTCCGCAGGACGGTCGAGTCCTCCGACATCACCAGCACGCCGCTGGCGGTGAGGGCGGCGTCGACGACCGCGGTCCAGCTCGACGGGTGCAGCTTCGGCGTGTGGTCGACGGTGACCGTGGCGATCTGCTCGTCGTCGCCGCGCAGCAGCTCCTCGACGACCCACGGGAACGTGTAGCCGTCCACACCCATGGCGCGGAAGATGCCGTCGACCTTCGCCCACGTCCACGACACCGGGCAGCGGGCGCGGATCGTGTCCACGTCCTCCAGCGGGGTGAGGCCGACCTCGGGCTCGGGCACGACGGTCGCGGTGGTGTGCGTCAGCCACTCGTTGTCGCTGACGCCGCCACCGCCGTCCTCGCGCTTGATGCGGCTGGCCAGCCGGACCTTGTCCTGCTCCATGACGACCTGCACGATGCGGGTCGGGTGCGCGGCCAGGGGGATGCGGAACACGATGTCGCGCAGCCCGTAGGGCACGTCGCCGTCGCCGGCGGCGGCACCGATGAACGAGTTGAGCACCACCGAGGCGGGGACCGTCTCCACGCCGACGACCTTGTGCGACTGGGCGTAGGGCCGGTTGTCCATGTTCAGCTCGGTCTGCCAGACCCGCTGCACGGGTGCGCTGGCGACGGTCGTGTGCCCGCCGATCAACGTGTGCTTCTCCGGGTCGTGCCCGATGCCCGCCGCCGGCTCCGCCGGGGTGTCCGGGAAGATCCAGAACGGGCGGTGCTGCCAGCGCACGGCCGGCACGTCGACGAGTTCGCCGGTGTACGACCAGCGCACCGGGCTGCCGAGGCAGTGCAGGCGGCCGAGGTTGGCCAGCACCGTGCGCTGCTCGGGCTGCTCGCGCTTGAGGGTGATCGCGACCTGCGCGTCGGAGACGCCGGCGTCGATGGCGGTCTCGCTGATCGAGTGCGCCACCACCGGGTGCGAGGACACCTCGAGGAACACCCGGGCGCCGTCGTCCAGCGAGGCGCGGACGGCCTGGTGGAAGCGCACCGGGTCGGCCAGGTTCGTGGCCCAGTAGTCGCCCTCGCGGGCGGCGCCGGAGCGCGGGTCGGTCATCGCCGTGCTGTACAGCGTCACCGTGGGCGGGACGGCGTGCAGCTCGGCCGCGGCCCGGGACACCTCGGCCAGGACCTCGCCCCGCACGTGCGGGCTGTGGAACGCGACGTCGGTGTTGACCTTGCGGGCCTGGATGCCGTCCTGCTCCAGCTCGGCGACGAAGGCCTCGACCGCGTCGATGTCGCCGGAGACCACGGTGGACAGCGGGCTGGCGGCGATCCCGGCGACGACGCCGCCGCGGCCCGCGAGCCGCTGCTCGACGTCGGCGAAGGACATCGGCACCATCGCCATCGCGCCCTGCCCGGCGACCCGTTCGAGGGCGCGGGCCCGGCGGCAGGCGAACCTGGCCGCCTCGATCCGGTCGAGGCTGCCGGCGACGACCGCCGCGGCGATCTCACCGACGGAGTGGCCGATGATCGCGCCGGGCGCGAGGCCCAGCTCCGACCACACCTCGGCGAGCGCGACCTGCATTGCGTAGGTCATCGCCTGGGTGCGGGTCACCGTCCACGGGCCGCCGGCGTCGATCGCCTCGCGCGGGGTCCAGCCCAGCTCCTCGGCGAAGACCGGGCCGAGCTCGTCGATGACGCGGGCGAACGCCGGCTCGGTGGTGAGCAGCTCCTGGCCCATCCCGGACCACTGCGCGCCGTGCCCGGAGAACACCCAGACCGGGCCGTCGGCACCGCTGTCGCCGAAGGCGCGGGCGGCGCCGGTAACGACGTCGGGCGAGTGCTCGCCGTCGGCGAGGGCCTCCAGCCCGTCGAGGAGCTCGTCGGTGCTGCCGGCCACCACGACGGCCCGGCGGGCCAGGTGCGAGCGGCGGGCGGTCAGCGTGTGGGCGAGGGAGTCGAGGTCGGCGCCGGGGTTGGTGCGCACCCAGTCGGCGACCGCGCCGGCCAGGCCGCGCACGCCCTGCTCCGAGGCGGCGGACACGGGGAACACCCAGGGGCGCCCGGGCTTGTCGTCACGCTCGGCCTTGGCGGACGGGTGCTTCGCCGGGGCCTGCTGCAGGATGGCGTGCGCGATCGAGCCGCCCACACCGTAGCTGGAGACACCGGCCCGGCGGCCGTGCTCACCGGCGCGCCACGGGGTCGGCTCGCCGACCAGGCGCATCCCGCCGTCCTCCAGGCCCAGCTCGGGGTTGACCTCCTCGTGCGGGCTCGGCGGCAGCTCACCGTGGCGCATGCCGAGCAGCACCTTGATGACGCCGGCGATGCCGGACGCGGCCTCGACGTGCCCCACGTTGGGCTTGAGCGTGCCGATCAGCAGCGGGTCGTCGCTGTCCCGGCTGGGACCGAAGACGCTGCCGATGGCCTTCGCCTCGGCGGCGTCGCCGAGCTGCGTGCCGGTGCCGTGCGCCTCGACGTACTGCACCGTGTTCGGGTCGATCCCGGCGCGCTCGTACGTCTCCTCCAGCATCCGCTGCTGGGCCTCCGGGTTGGGGGCCATCATGCCGTCGGAGCGGCCGTCCTGGAACACGCCGCTGCCCATGACGAGCCCGTAGATCGGGTCGCCGTCGCGGGTCGCGTCGGACAGGCGCTTGAGGATGACGACGCCGCCGCCCTCACCGCGGCCGTAGCCGTCGGCGGACTTGTCGAACGCCTTGCTGCGCCCGTCGGGCGACGTCGCCGACGCCGCGTCGAGGGCGACCACGAGGGCCGGCGACGACATGATGTTGATGCCGCCGACGATCGCGAGGCTGGTCTCACCGGAGCGCAGCGCCTGCGACGCCACGTGCAGCGCGGTCAGGGAGCCGGCGCAGGCGGTGTCGACGGCCATGCTCGGCCCGTGCGCGTCGAGGAAGTACGAGATGCGGTTGGCGATGCCGTAGAACGTGGTGCCGTTGACGGCCCACGCGCCGGTGCGGTCCAGGTCCTCCAGGAGCCGGCGGCCGTAGTCGTTGGTGTTCGCGGCCACGTAGACCCCGGCGTCGGTGCCGGCGAGGGACATGGGCGGCAGCCCGGCGTCGCAGAGCGCCTCCCAGGCCATCTCCAGCATGATGCGCTGCTGCGGGTCGATGTACTCGGCCTCGCGCGGGGTGATCTGGAAGAACTCCGCGTCGAAGCCCTCGATGTCCTGCATGAACGAGCCCTTGCGGGTCGTCTGGCGCAGGATCGCGCGGGTCTTCGGGTCGGCCTCGTAGGGGTCCCACCGCCGGGCGGGCATCTCGCCGACGGCGCTGCGCCCCGCCCGCAGGAACTCCCAGAGCTGGCCGGGTGTGTCGAGATCGGGGGCGAAGCGGCAGCTCATGCCGATCACCGCGAGCGGCTCTTCCGTGGTTTCGTGGTTCGTCTGTGGCGTGTGCACCATTTCAGCCAACGTGAACACCTCCTTCGGCGACGACCGCGCGGCGCAGGCTCAGCGGCCGCAGGTCGGTCCATACCTCCGCGATGTGCGCGAGGCAGTCGTCCTTCGGGCCCTGGAAAGCCCAGGAGCCCTCAGCGGCCCAGCCGTCCGGGACGTCCTGCCCGGCGGGCCAGATCGAGTACTGGTCCTCGTGGTTTCGCACCACGAGATACGTGCGCTCGTCCGTGCTCACTGTCACTCCCATCGTTTCGGTCTCGTCCGTTCAGCCGTGCAGGGGCAAGGGCCTGGGCTTTCCTCCCGGTCCGTTTGCGTCAGTTGCCGGTCTGGTCAGGACGCGTCGAGCGTCCGGATGTACCCGGCCAGGTGGGCCGGGGTGTGCAGTGCCCGCGTACGCAGCAGCTCGCCGAGTTCGCCCGCACCGGAAGGGGCGGTGCAGCGGCGCAGCGTGCGGGGCGCGGCGGCGGACGGATCCGCCGCCAGCTGTGCGGCGACCTGGCCGGCGATCCCGGCGACCCAGACCCGGTCGGGGTCCAGCTCGCCGACCCGCGCGTACCAGTCGCGGTCCGGGCAGGGCCGCAGCTCGTGCCCGGCGGCGCGGATCGCCGCCAGCAGGTCAGTGGTGCTCCCGACGGCCGCGGGCACGGCGTCGAGGTAGCGGGTGCCCGCCGTGGTGTGGCCGTCGGGAGCACCGTCGGCCAGCAGCACCGCCTTCGCGGCGGCGTCGGCGGGCAGCGCCTGGAAGAGCTCGTTGCCCTCCAGGGCGAAGCTCTCCGGGTGCTGGCCGGTCTCGGTCATCGCCCGGGACCAGCTCCACACGGCGTCGGCCGCGTTGATCTGGAAGCGGTCCTGGTCGCCGAAGACGCTCGGGATCCGCACCACGGCGGCGGGCACGTCGAGCTCCTCGGCGTGCGCCAGGTACAGCTCGGCGACCGCCTTGGAGCGCACGTAGCCGTTCGCCGTGGACGGCAGCGTGTGCAGCGGGCCGGGCGGCACCGGCTCGCCGACCGGGTAGCCGGCGGAGTCGAAGACGGAGCTGGTCGACACGACGGTCAGCGCGGCGCGGCGCCCGGCGGCGGCCAGTTCCAGCAGCCCGGCCAGGCTGTGCGTGTTGGCGTCGGCGAGCTGCTCGTACGGGTACACGTGGTTGACCCACGCGGCGGTGTGCACGATGCGTCCCGCCTCCCGCGCCAGCCGGTCGTGGTCGGCGGGGGACAGCCCGAGCCGCGGTGCGGCGATGTCACCGTCGACGAGCCGCACCCGGGCCGCGTGCCCGTCGCGCCACAGGCCGAGGGCGGTCATCCCGGCGACCAGGTCGTCGCGGCGACGCTCCCCGCCCCGGACCAGGCACACCACGCGGTTGCCGGCGTCGGCCAGCAGTTCGGCCAGGACGAACCGGCCGACGAACCCGGTCGCGCCGGTGAGCAGCACGACACCACGGTCGGCGTCGGCGCGCTCCCCCGGGCGCGGGATCCCGGCGACCCGTCCGGCGATCTCGGCGCGCATGGTCGCGATGTCGTCGCCGGTACCGGCGGGCCCGTGCGACGAGCCGGCGCGCACCTCGTCGACGGCGTCGGCCAGGGGCTGCAGCTGGGGCGTGCGGAACAGGGTCTCCATCGGCATCTCGACGCCGAGCGACGTGCGGATGCGGGCGACCAGGTGCATCACCATCAGCGAGTGCCCGCCGAGCTCGAAGAAGTTGTCCTCGCCGCCGACCGCGGGCACGCCGAGCAGGTCCTGCCAGATCCCGGCGAGCTGCGCCGCGGTGCCCTCGGTCGGCGTCTCGCCGCGCGGGCCGGTGGCGGCGCCCTGCTCGCGGCGGCCGGCGAGGGCCTGCCGGTCGAGCTTGCCGTTGCGGGTCAGCGGCAGCTCGTCGAGCACGGTGACGGTCGCGGGGACCATCCACTCGGGCAGCGTCCGCAGCAGTGCCCGGCGGATGCCGGAGCCGCTCGGGGTCGCGTCGGCGGCGGGGACCACGTAGCCGGCGAGGGTGGCGGCGCCGACCCGGTCGCGCTCCAGCACGACGGCGGCGCGGGCGATGTCGTCCAGGGCGGCGAGCGCGGCCTGGACCTCGCCGAGCTCGATCCGGTGGCCGCGGACCTTGACCTGGTCGTCGCCGCGGCCGAGGTACAGCAGTTCGCCGTCGGCGCGGCGGATCGCGAGGTCGCCGCTGCGGTACATGCGGGCGCCGGTCCGGCCGGTGAAGGGGTCGGGCAGCATCTTCTGCGCGGTGAGGCCGGGGTTGGCGACGTAGCCGTGGGTGACGCCGTCGCCGCCGACGAAGATCTCGCCGGGGACGCCGGGGCCGACCGGGTGCTGCGAGCCGTCGAGGAGGTACAGCGACAGGTCGTGCAGCGGCGGCCCGATCAGCGACACGGTCTCGGCCAGGTCGGCCGCGCGGACCCGCCGGTAGGTGACGTGCACGGTGGTCTCGGTGATCCCGTACATGTTGATCAGCTCGGGCTGTTCGTCGCCGTGCGCGTCGACCCACGAGCGCAGCGCGGCGTGGTTGAGCGCCTCGCCGCCGAAGACGACGTAGCGCAGCGCGGTGCCGCCGCCGCGTTCGAGCAGCGCGGCGCTCACCTGGCCGAACGCCGACGGCGTCTGGCTGAGCACGGTGACGCCCTCGGTCTGCACCAGCTCGGCGAACACGTCGGGGGCGCGGGTCGCCCACTGCGGCACGACCAGCAGACGGCCGCCGTGCAGCAGCGCGCCCCACAGCTCCCAGACGGAGAAGTCGAAGGCGTAGGAGTGGAACAGCGTCCATACGTCGTCGGGGCCGAAGGTCATGTGCTCGTCGCAGGCGGCCAGGAGCCGCAGCACGTGCCCGTGCCCGACGAGGACGCCCTTGGGCTTGCCGGTCGAGCCCGACGTGTAGATCACGTACGCGGGGGCGTTGCCGGGGACGTCGACGGTCACCGGCTCGGGTGCCTCGGCGAGCTCGGACCAGTCCAGCACCAGGGTCCGCGGGCCGCCGTCGCCCAGCGCGGGCGCCTTCGCGGTCGCGGGGGTGACCAGGACGGTGCCGACCTCGCACTCGGCGAACTGGTCGGCGGTGCGGTCGGCGGGGTTCTCCGGGTCGATCGGCAGGTACGCCGCACCGGCCTGGAGCACGCCGAGGATCGCGGCGGGCAGGTCGACGCCGCGCTCCAGGACGAGGCCGACGATGCTGCCGGGGCCTTCGCCGCGCTCGCGCAGGGCGGCCGCGATCCGGTTCGCCCGGCCGGCCAGCTCGGTGTAGGTGAGCTTCTCCTGGTCGTCTGCGGCCGCGACCGCCTCGGGGTGCAGCCGCACCTGCTCGGCGAACGCGCCGTGCAGGGTCGTCGCCGCCGGTTTTCCGGTGACGCCGAGCGCCGGGATGATCGCGGGCTCGTCCCCGGCCAGCATCGTCAGGTCGGCGACCGGGACGTCGGGGGTGGCCAGGCCGGCCCGCAGCAGGGTCTCCAGCCAGCGGGCCCAGCGGTCCACAGTGGACGCGTCGAGCAGCTCGTCGTCGAAGGGCAGGTAGCCGACGACCTCGCCGCCCTCGCACCACAGCTCGGCCATCAGGTCGTAGTGGGTGGCGCCGCCGTCGAGCTCGGCGAACGACACCTCGACGCCGGGCATCCTGGGCGGGGTCGGCGCGCCGTCGCGCAACGAGAACGACGTCTGGAAGATCGGGGTCACACCGGGCCGGCGGGAGGTCTGCAGCTCGCGGACCAGCATGTCGAACGGGATCTCCTGGTGCCCGAGCGCCTCGCCCAGGGCCACGCCGGTGCGGCGGACCAGGGTGTGGAAGTCGGGCCGGTCGCCGACCTTCACGTGGATCGGCAGCCAGTTGAGGAAGTAGCCGATCATCCGCTGGGTCTCCGCGCGGGGGCGGCCGGCGACCGGTACACCCACCACCAGCGAGTCGGAACGGACGATCCGCGACAGGAAGGCGATGTAGCCGGCGAGGAACGCGCCGAGCAGCGTCGTGTCGTGCCGCTTGGCGAGCTCGCGCAGCCCGTCGACGAGGTCGGCGCCGAACCGCACGTGCTGGAACTGGCCCTGGCTGCCGCGGATCGCCGGGCGGGGCCGGTCGGTGGGCAGGTCGAGGGCCTCGGGGGCGCCGTCGAGCCGCTCCCGCCAGTGCTCCAGCAGCCGCTGCATCGACGCGCCGTCCACGGTGGCCCGCTGCCACTCGGCGAAGTCCGGGTAGTGCACGTCGAGGGGCGTGAGCTCGACCGGCACGCCGCGTTCCCTGGCGTACAGGCGGCCGAGGTCGTCCAGCAGGATCCCCAGCGACCAGTTGTCGGACACGATGTGGTGCTGGACGAGGGCGAGCAGGTGGGTGCGCTCGTCGACGCGGTAGAGGGTGCAGCGCACCAGCGGCCCCTCGGCCAGGTCGAAGTCCTCGACGACCAGCCCGGAGGCGTGCTTCCGCGCGGCGCCGGCCGGGTCGGCCTCCCCGGTGCAGTCGACCTCGTCCAGCGGCAGCGCCATGCTGTCCAGGACCAGCTGGTAGGGCTTGCCGTCGCGCTGCCGGAAGACGGTGCGCAGCGACTCGTGCCGCAGGGCGAGCTGCTGCAGCGCGTCGCGCAGCGACCCGGGGTGCAGGTCGCCGTCGACGCGCAGCGCGACCGGGACGTGGAAGATCTCGCGGCGGGTCAGCAGCTCGTACATGAACCAGAGCCGCTCCTGCTCGAACGAGCACGGCGCCTCGTCGCTGCCTGCGGCGCGCCGGGTGATGCCGAGGTCGGCGCCGCGGCGGGCGAGCATCCGCTCCACCAGCCGGCGCTTCTGCGGGGGCAGCGACGCCAGCCGCGTCCGCAGCGCGGCGAGGTCGGCCGGCGCGGCGTCCGGCTGCCCGTTCGACGGGGTCTCCGGCGCGGCGGCGAGGCTCGCGTCCGGCCGCGTCTGCAGCTCGGTCGGCTGGTCCATGGCAGGCAACTCCTTGTCCGTCGGATCCGGTGCTGATCTGGGTGCGGTGCGCGTCAGCGAGCGGTGAAGCCGCCGTCGACCACGAGTTCGGTGCCGGTGACGCCGCCGGAGTTCGGGCTGGCCAGCCACAGGCAGGCGGCGGACACCTCGGCGGCGGTGACGAGCCGGCCGAGCGCGTGCAGGCCGGCGGACGTGCTCTCGTAGTCGTCCAGCCCGGAGCCCAGGGACTCGGCGACGGCGCGGGTGCTGCGGGTGCCCAGGTCCGCGTCGTCGGCGACGGTGCTCGGGCTGACGGCGTTGGCGCGCACGCCGTGCCGGCCGTACTCCAGGGCGATCGACTTGGTCAGCCCGACCACGCCGTGCTTGGAGGCGACGTAGTTGGCGTACAGCTCGAACGCGACCCGGCCGCCGGTCGACGCGGTGTTGACGATCCGCCCGCCGCCCTGGCTGACCATGTGCGGCAGCACCGCGCGGCAGCAGCGCCAGGTGCCGCTGAGGTTGACGTCGAGCGCCAGCTGCCACTGCTCCTCGGTCAGCTCGTGCGCCCGCACCCCGCCGGGGCCGAGCACGCCCGCGTTGTTGACCAGCACGTCGATCTGCCCGAACTCCTCCATGCCCTGGTCGACGACCTTGTCGACGCCGGCCTGGTCGCGCACGTCGGCGACGCCGGTGAGCACCCGGCTGCCGAAGCGGCGGCACTTGTCGGCGGTCTCCTCCAGGTCGCGCCGGCCGGCCATCTCGTAGGGACCGGCCTGCGGGTCGCAGTGGTCGACGAGGATCAGGTCGGCGCCCTCCCGGGCGAAGGTCAGCGCGTGGGAGCGGCCCAGCGCCCGGGCCGCGCCGGTGATCATGGCGACGTTCCCGTCGAGCAACATCATGCCTCCAGGGGTCGGGAGCCGGTCAGGGCCGGCGTCTTCAGCTGCCGCCCGAGCCGGGGCAGGGCGAGCGTGAGGACGTCGATCGCGCGGTACAGCTCGCTGATCGGGATGTGTTCGTCGGTGGTGTGGTCCAGGTGGGCGTCGCCCGGCCCGTACGCGGCCATCGGCACCCCCCACGGGTCGAGGGTGTTCATGTCGGACGTGCCGGCCTTGCGCTTGAACGTCGCCCGGCCGCCCTGCGCGGCGATCGCCGCGCGCAGCGTGCTGACCACCGGGTCGGACCGGGTCCGGGTCACCCCGGGCACCCGCTCGTCGACCCAGATCCGGCTGTGCGTGCGGCCGCGGGCGAACGCCTCCAGGGCCGCGAAGTCGAAGCCCGGCGGCACCCGGCAGGTCAGGAACGCCTCGGCGTCGGCGATGTCGCCGCGCAGGCTGATCAGCGTGCCGGCGGCGACGCCGAACGCGACCGGGTCCTGCTCCTCGGACAGCCCCCGCAGGTAGTCCTGCACGTCGTGGGCCCAGCGGGCGGCGCGCTCCACGGCGGTCGGCTCCGGGCTGCTGGTGTGCAGCGGCGGCTGGTGCATCTCGTACCCGAGGCCGATGCGCCCCTTGTAGCCGAGGCAGACCCCGTCCCAGCCGCTCGGCTCGCCGATGATGACGGCGGCCGGCTTCGGCACGGTGTCCATCACGTGCAGCGCGCCGAGCCCTCCGGCGACCTCCTCGCCGACCGCGCCGATGACGTGCACGCGCACGTCCTGGCTGCGGGCGGCGGCGCAGATCATGGTGACGAAGGCGCCCTTCGCGTCGACGGATCCGCGTCCGTACAGCAGGTCGCCGATCTGGCAGACGGGCACCTGGCCGGGCACGGTGTCGATGTGCCCGAGCAGCATCACGGTCGGGCCGTCGTCCGGGCCGATGACGCCGTGGACGTTGCCGACCTCGTCGACGTGCGCGGTGAAGCCCAGCGTGTCCAGCTGCTCGGCGAGGAACCCGGCGAGCGGCAGCTCCTGGCCCGACACGGACGGGATGCTCAGCGCGGCGCGCAGCAGCCACGCCGGGTAGTCCTCGCTCAGCGCCACCGGCGGTGAACCGGCCGATGCCCGGCGCGCGGCCCAGGCGGCGGCCTGCTGCCGCTGCTCCGCCACACTCATGCCGTCACCTCCCCGACGCTTCCGTGCAGTTCGCTCCGCTGGCCGCTCACGCCGCCACCTCCGCTGCGCTCCGGCGCCGGCCTGAGCCCAAACTGCGCCCACGGTGAGCGGCCCAAGACGCTCCGCTGGCCGCTCACGCCGCCACCTCCGCTGCGCTCCGGCGTCGGCCCGAGCCCAAACTGCTCCCACGGTGAGCGGCCCAAGACGCTCCGCTGGCCGCTCACGCCGCCACCTCCGCTGCGCTCCGGCGTCGGCCCGAGCCCAAACTGCGCCCACGGTGAGCGGCCCAAGACGCTCCGCTGGCCGCTCACGCCGCGCCGCTCTCACGGACCTTCGAGCCACGGCCGGCGAGGGCCTGGCGGATCGGGCGCTTCTGGCTCGCGGCGCCGATGGCGACCCGGGCGACGGTCAGGCTGGCGCGCAGCCCGGCCCGCACCTTGTGCCGCATCCGCCCGCGGACGGTGTCGCCCTCGAGGTGCTGCGGGCCGACCTCGGCGATCCTGGTGGCCGGGTCGTCAGGGTCGGCGTAGACCCCGGAGACGTCGGTGAGCAGGACGAGCGCGTCGGCGTCCAGCGCGACGGCGAGCTGGGCGGCCATCTCGTCGGCGTCGACGTTGAGCAGGTTGCCGTCGGCGTCGCTGGCCGGCGGGGACACGACGGGCACCTCACCACGGTCGAGGATCGCCTGCACCGGTGCGGGGTCGACGTGCTCGATCCGGCCCGACTGGTCGTCGCGGATCAGCACCGTCTTGCCGTCCTGCACCGACCGGATGGCCGGCTTGCGCGACGCGGTCGCCAGCGCGCCGTCCGCGCCGCTCAGGCCCACCGCCCGGGCGCCCCGCGCCCGCAGCCCGCTGACCAGCTCCGGCTTGACCCGCCCGAGCAGCGCCATCGTGATGACGGCGAGCATGTTGCGGTCGGTGCGCCGGCTCTGGGTGCCGTCCGGCGACTTGATGACCTCACGTTGCACGCCGAGCTCGTCGGCGAGCTGGTCGGCGACGGCTCCGCCGCCGTGGACCAGGACCGTGGGCGTGCCGGCGGCGGCCAGCTCGGCCACCTCGTCCAGCACCGGCCCCGGGTCGGCGCCACCACCGATCTTGACCACGATCACCCCGTCGGACGTGGGTGTGGCGTCCTGTGCCATGTCCCGTTCACCTCCTTTGCTGTTCCGCCGTCGTCCCGCCCGTGCCGCAGGGCTCAGGCCGGGTGCAGTCCCGTGAACTCCAGGCCGGTGTCCTCGGGCAGGCCGCGGGCCACGTTCAGGCTCTGCACGCCGCCGCCGGCGGCGCCCTTGACGAGGTTGTCGAGCGCGGCGACCACGACGATCCGGCCGCCGTCCTCGTCCACCGCGCAGCCGACGTCGACGAAGTTGGTCCCGGACAGGAACTGCGGGTCCGGCAGGCGGTGCACCCCGCGGCTGCGGGCCACCACCCGGACGAAGGGCCGGTCCCGGTACTCCCGCTGCAGCACCCGCAGCACGTCGCGGCGCTCGACCGGCGCCGGCGGCGTGACATGGCAGATCACCTGCGCGCCACGGACCGACGGGACGGCCGTGACGGTCATGCGGGCCCGGACGCCGGCGTGCGCGGCGATCTCCTTCTCGTGCCGGTGCCCGGCGGGCTTGTAGACCCGGAACGCGTTGCCGCGCTCCGCGTGGTGCGACGACGGGCCGGGTTCGGCGCCGGAGCCGGACGAGCCGGTCCGGGCGTCCACCACCACGTCGCCGGAGACGAGGCCGGCCCTGCTCAGCGGGGCGAGCGCCAGGATCGCGGCGGTCGCCATGCAGCCCGGGACGCTGATGCGCTCGGCACCGGGCAGCTCGTCGGCGTACAGCTCGGGCAGGCCGGTCCGGTAGACGTCGCCGGACGCGGAGCTCGCCCCGGCCCGGAAGTCGGGGCTGAGGTCGACGATCGTGCCGGCCAGCTCGCCGACGCCGGCCTCGACCTCGGCGGACGCGCCGGAGGGCAGCGCCAGGAAGGCGGTGTCGACCGGGGCCAGCTCCTGCGGCGGGTGGAAGGTCAGCCCGAGGTGGTGCAGGTTGGGGTGCACCTCGGCCACGGGCCGGCCGGCGTGCCGGCGCGAGATCGCCTGCACCAGGTCCAGTTCCGGGTGGGCGTGCACGAGCCGCAACAGCTCGCCGCCCGTGTAGCCGGCCGCACCGACAACGCTCACCTTCACCGTGCCGCCCCTTCCGCGTCGTTCAGGTCGTGCAGTCTTTGTCGTTTGTCTGTCGGGGTTCCGCGGTGGTGGAGGGGTTGCCTCGGCGCCCCCGCCACCACCGGCAAGCGGGCGGGCTACTCGCCCCAGTCCTCTTCGACCTCGGGTGCGAGCGCCAGCACGACGGGACCGGTCGTCACCACTTCGAGCTCGCTTGAGCAGTGCTGACAGATCACGATCTCGGCAACCATGAGTTCGTCGGACACGCCCACCGCGCCACCGCACTGGGGGCACTGCACGGTCAGTGCAGTAGTCATAAGTTGCCTCCTGCAGATTGTGTGATTACTGTTTGCCCAACACTGCAGAAGCTAACACATGCTTCACGGCCTCACATCCCGAGAGATTCCATGAAGTCGACATGGAAGACCGGTCCGCGAAACGCTCGCGCAGGTCACGGCAAGGGTGATCGAAATATCTGAGCAGATGAATCGACCTCCCTTCCCCACGTCGCGTTTTGTCGCACGGCACAGGTAGGAAGGAGCCGGTGATGATCGAGTTGCGGATCGCTCCGGCCGGGGTGATGCTGGCCTTCGACACTGTCCTGCCGACCCGGCGACACTGGATGAGAAGTACGCAGACTCTGCACCCAAGTCGCGGCAAAGTCTGCATCAGACGCCTACTCGCGTACGCCTTTCCGAGCGGCGACCCGGCATCCGAGAGCACCGTCCGGAGGTGTTTTGTCCATGTCTGACACCCGCACAGCGACCCGCGCCGACCTGGCGTTGCTCGGCGGGGACCGCGCCGTGCCCAAGGACGCCGCCGGCGGCGACTGGCCGATCGTCACCACCGACGACGAGCGGGCGGTCCTCCGCGTGCTGCGCGACCAGCCGCTGAACGCCGCGTCGCCCGGCGAGCCCGAGATCGGCCGGCTCGAGGCGGCCTGGGCGGAGCACACCGGCACCCGGCACTGCGTCGCCGTCGCCTCCGGCACCGTCGCGCTGCACCTGGCGCTGCGCGGCTGCGGGATCGGCCCCGGCGACGAGGTCGTCGTGCCGGCCCTGACGATGAACGCGACCGCACACGCCGTCCACGCGGCCGGCGGCACCGCCGTGTTCGGCGACATCGAGCCGGGCACCTACAACCTGGATCCCCGCTCCGCCGCCGAGGCGGCCGGTCCCAGGACGGCGGCGCTGCTGCCGGTACACCTGCACGGGCTGCCGGCGGACATGCCCGCACTGCACCGTCTCGCCACCCGGCTCGGCGTGCCGATCGTCGAGGACGCCGCGCAGGCGCACGGCGCGCGGCTCGAAGGACGCAGGGCCGGGGCGTTCGGCACGGCCGGCTGCTTCAGCCTGCACCCGCACAAGAACCTGCCGACGTGCGGCGAGGGCGGGCTCATCACCACCGACGAAGACGGCCTGCACGAGCAGCTCGTCAGTCTCCGCAACTTCGGCGAGCACGCGCCGTCCGGGACGCGCAGCTACATCAGCCACCGCGCCGCGTTCAACGCGCGGATGGCACCGGTCGCGGCCGCGTTCACCCACTCGCAGCTGGCCCGCTTCGACGACAACGCCCGGCGGCGCGAGCCGGGGATCCGCGCGTTCGTCGACCGGCTGGCGCAGCTGCCCGGCCTGCGGGTGCCGGGGATCCCGGCCGGGCGCACGCACGCCTGGCACATCCTGCGCCTGATGCCGCAGCCGGAGGCCCTCGGGCTCGCCCCCGAGCACCGCACCGGGCTGCGCGTCGCGCTGCACCGGGCGCTGCGCGCCGAGGGGGTGCCGGTCTCGCAGTACCAGGTCGCGCCGCTGCCCGCGCATCCCGCGTTCCGGCCCGCCGGGATGGCCGAGGCCGACGCCCTCGACTGGGTGGCCGAGCGCTTCCCCGTCACCGCCGCGGTCGTCGACGGATCGCTGTGCCTGCAACGCCGGCACCTCGACCCGGCGGCCGGGCCACTGCTGGCCCGCTACGCCGACGGCTTCGAGAAGGTCTGGCAGCACCTCGACCTGATCCGCCAGATGGCCCGCTCGCGCCCCGCGCCCGGCTGGCGGGAGGTGCTCCGCAAAGGCTGACGTCGCCCCGCAACCGCTGACGGCGGCCCCGCAACCCCTGACGTCGCTTCGCAAAGGCCGACGTCGCTTCGCAAAGGCCGACGTCGCTTCGCAAAGGCCGACGTCGCTTCGCAAAGCCGCGCTTCGCAAAGGCCGAACGAGAACGAGACCCACCGAAGGGAGCCAGACATGGCCGTGCCGACCACGACCGGCCCGCCGCACTCCCCTGTGCGGGCGGGTGCAACCCCCGTCTCCGGCGAGGACACGCCCGTGTCCGGAGAGGACCGCGACAGGTCCGGAGGAGACCCCGCCGCCACCGGCGAATCCACCGTGGACACGGATGGCGGGACGGGCTTCCCCGGCGGCGCGGCGGCGATGGCGCAGCGGATCCGGCAGGACGTGATCCGGATGGCGGGCGGGCCCGAGGGCGCGCACGCCGGCGGCAGCCTGTCCTGCGCCGACCTGATGGCCGTCCTGCACGCGGAGCTGCTGCGCCCCGGCGACTCGTTCGTGCTCAGCAAGGGCCACGCCGCGCCGGCGCTCTACAGCGCGCTGGTCCAGCTCGGCCGCCTGCCCGCCGAGGAGCTGGACAGCTACGCCCGGCCCGGCAGCCGGCTCTTCGGCCACCCCGCCCACGACCTGCCCGGCGTCGAGTTCGCCACCGGCTCCCTCGGCCACGGGCTCGGCCTGTCGATCGGGCTCGCGCTCGCCGAGCGGCTGCGCGGCGGCGACCGGCGCGTCTACACCGTCCTCGGCGACGGCGAGCTGCAGGAAGGCAGCGTGTGGGAGGCGGCGCTGCTGGCCGGCCACCGCAGGCTGTCCGGGCTGGTCGCGACCGTGGACCGCAACGGGCTGCAGATCACCGGCGGCACCGAGGGCACCGTCGCCCTGGAGCCGCTCGACGCCAAGTTCGCGGCGTTCGGCTGGCAGGTACGCAAGATCGATGGGCACGACCTGCCGGCGTTGCGCGAGGCGCTGCGCCCGGCCGCGGACGCGCCTGTGATGGTGCTCGCCGAGACCGTGAAGGGCCGCGGCGTGCCGTTCCTGGAGCGCAAGGTCGCCGGGCACTACGCCAAGCTCAAGCCCGCCCTGGTGCAGCGCGCCCTCGCGGCCCTCGCGAAGGGGGCACGGTCGTGACCCAGACCATCGCCGCCCCCGCCGCCGAGGAGACGCCCGAGCTGGGCCCGGACCCGCGCACGGCCTACCGTGACGCGCTCATCGACCTCGCGGAGTCCGACCCGCGGGTCATCTGCCTGGACTCCGACACCGGCGGGCTGGAGGACACGTTCGCCGAGCGGTTCCCGGACCGGTACATCAACGTCGGCATCGCCGAGGCCAACCTGATGACGGTCGCCGCCGGGCTCGCCCGCCGCGGCTTCATCCCCTACGTGCACACCATGGCGACCTTCGCCACCATGCGCGCGGCGGAGTTCCTGAAGGTCGACGTCGTCGGCAACCGGCTGCCGGTGCGGGTCATCGCCACCCACGGCGGGCTGTCCGCCGCGCACTTCGGCACGACCCACTTCGCCCTGGAGGACCTCGCGGTCGCCAGGGCCCTGGCCGACCTGGCCGTGGTCGTGCCCGGCGACGGCCGGCAGATCGCCGCCGCCACCCGGCAGCTGCACGAGCTGCCCGGCCCCGCATACCTGCGGCTCGGCCGCTCGGCCACGCCCGTTCCGCCCGGCCCGGCGCCCGAGTTCCGGCTCGGCGAGGTCAGGACGCTGCGCGAGGGCACGGACGTCACCGTCGTCGCGACCGGGCCGGTGCCGCTGCTGTTCGCGCTCGAGGCGGCCGAGCGGCTCGCCGGCGACGGCGTCGCCGCCGAGGTCCTCGACCTGCACACGCTGCACCCGCTGGACCGCGACGGGCTGCTCGCCGCGTGCCGCGGTCGCGCCGGGGTGGTGACGGTCGAGGAGCACCGGCCGCAGGGCGGCGCCGGCGACGCGACCGCCGAGGTGGTCTCCGCCGACCTGGCCGTGCCGATCCGCCGGATCGCCGTGCGCGGCCGGCCCGGTGCCCGCGTCGCCAGCCAGCGCGACGCCCTCGAAGCGCACGGGGTGAGCGCCGGCGCGGTCCTCGACGCCGTCCACGCCCTCCTCGCCCGCACAGACCACGACGACACAACGGCGCGCCACGGGGCCGCCGACCGGAAGACGAGGTGATGACGATGGCCGGGACGGCCCTGATCCATGACGAGGACCGGATCCGCTACGTGCAGAGCGTGTTCCAGCGCGTGCTCAAGGTCGAGAAGGGGGTGACGCCCGACGACGACTTCTTCGCCCTCGGCGGTACCTCGCTGACGGCGATGGAGGTGATCGACCTGATCGAGGCCGAACAGGGCCGGCGTCTGGCGGTGCGCAACTTCTACCAGGCGACCGTGGTCCGTGAACTCGCCGGCGAGCTCACGCCCGCCACCGACACAGACGGAGGTGCCGCATGATGCGGCCGAGAGCAGGACTCGCCGCCGAGGCGAGCACCGAAATGGCCGGAGGCGGCCGGGCGCCCGTGGAGACCACCGGCGCGCCGACGCCCGGGCAGTCGACATCCAAGCTGCACTCCCTGACCGGTCTGCGGTTCATCGCCGCGTTCCTCGTGGTGCTGTGCCACGTCGGGATCAACCTGCTGCCCAACGTGGCCAAGGACCAGGTCTTCGTCCTGCACGTCTTCTACGGCTTCGGATCCGTCGGGGTGTCGTTCTTCTTCATCCTCAGCGGTTTCGTGCTGACGTGGGTCGCCCGGCAGACCGACTCGGTGCCGCAGTTCTGGCGCCGCCGGTTCTTCAAGATCTACCCGAACCACCTGGTGACGTTCGTCGCGGCGATCATCCTCGCGGTCACCGCCGCGCACGCGCTGTCCACCCGCGACACCCTGGCGACGCTGTTCCTGGTGCACGCGTGGATCCCCGACCAGCAGCTGCTGTTCAACCTGTGGTCCAACACGCCGACCTGGTCGCTGTCCTGCGAGCTGCTGTTCTACCTGGCGTTCCCGTTCGTGCTCACGCTGCTGCGCAAGGTCCGCCCCGAGCGGCTGTGGCGCGGCTTCTGGCTCACGTTCGTGGCCATCTGCGCCGTGCCGTTCGTCGCGCTGCTGCTGCCCAGCGGCGGCGAGCTGCACCGCGGCACCGGCCTGCCCTGGCTGCACATGTGGTTCATGACGTTCTTCCCGCCGGTGCGGATGCTCGAGTTCGTGCTGGGCATCTTCACCGCGCTGATCGTCATCAACGGCCGCTGGAAGAAGTGGCCGATGCCGGTCGCCGTGATCGTCGCGTTCGTCGCGCTGATCGCCGCCGGTGGTGCCACCCCGCCGATCCTCGGCTTCGTCGCGGTCTCCGCGCTGCCCCTCGCGCTGCTGGTCGGCGCCACCGCCAACGCCGACATCAACGGCCGCGGCACCTCGTTCGGCAGCCGCGCCATGGTGTTCCTGGGTGAGATCTCCTTCGCCCTGTACCTGGTGCACTGGCTCGTCGTGGCGTACGGCTGGATCGGCCGGCACTCCGTGACCTGGGGCGCCGACCCGTCCGACGCGCCCACCACGTGGGGCACCGTGCTCGCCTATTCGGGGCTGACGATCGTCACCAGCCTCGTGCTCGCCTGGCTGCTGTACACGCTCGTGGAGCGCCCGATCATGCGGCGCTGGAGCCGTCCCGCGGTCAGACGCGACACGCCCGAGGCCGTGCAGGCCGACCGGGGCTGAACCGCCGACGAGGCTCCCACCCGCGCGGGTGGGAGCCTCGTCGCGTCTCATGCAGTGTGTTTCGGGTAAAGGTAGGGTGAGACCGACTGCAGAGGGGGCAACGTGAAAGTCACCTGGAAACAGGTCGCGACCTGGCGGATGCAGCGCCAATACGTGCACCCGCGCACGAAGCGGAGCGCGAGCGAGATCGTCGGCAGGCTGTGTGGTGTGCAGGCGCAGGTGTGGAGCGCCGCCGAGCTGGCTGTCGCCTTGCGACAGACGACACCCGACGGCGACGCCGTCGACCGGGACGTCGCCGACCTGACGCTGATGAAGACGTGGGCGATGCGCGGCACGCTGCACCTGCTGCGGCCCCAGGACGCCGGTGCGTTCCTCTCGCTGATGGCCGACGCGGGCAGCTGGCTCAAACCCTCGTGGACCAAGGCGTCCGGGGTCAGCCCGAAGCAGATCGACGAGCTGACCGAGGAGGTGTCGGGCATCCTCGAGGGCGGCGCGGAGTTCACCCGCGACCAGCTCGTCACGAAGCTCATCGCCGACAAGCGCTTCCAGAGCATGGAGGAGCGGCTGCGGTCCGGCTGGGGTTCGGTGCTCAAGCCCCTCGCCTGGCGCGGCGCCCTGTGCCACGGCGTCAATCAGGGCAACAAGATCACGTTCACGTCGCCGGCGAAGAAGTTCGGCAAGGACTGGCAGGGCATCCCGGAGCCCGACGAGGCCGCCCCGCTGGCGATCGCGGCCTACCTCGGCGCCTATGGGCCCGCCGCCCCGGACACCTTCGACCGCTGGCTGACGCTCAACAGCACCAGCAAGCCGAAGCTGCGCAAGTGGTTCGCCGACCTGGGCGACAAGGTGACCGAGGTCGACGTCGAGGGCCGCAAGGCGCTGATCCTGGCGGAGCACGCCGACGAGCTCGCCGGCACCACCGAGTGCAAGGGCGTCAAGCTGCTCGGCCACTTCGACCAGTATGTGCTGGGCCCCGGCACCAAGGACGACGCGCTGCTGGACGCCAAGCACCGGGTCAAGGTGAGCCGCGCCGCGGGCTGGATCTCACCCATCGTCGTGGTCGACGGCCGCGTCGAGGCGGTGTGGGAGATCGACGGCAAGGAGCTCGTCGTGACGCCGTTCGACGGCGTCCGCCTGCCGCAGAAGGATCTCGAGAAGGAGGCCACCCACGTGGGCAAGGCCAACGGGATCAGCGGCCTGAAGGTCCGCGTCGCCTGACAGGACGCCGTTACGAGAAGTGGGCACGGTAGAGGTCGCGCAGCAGCGCGACCTCTGCGCCGTGGTGCATGATCTCGCGATTGACGTGCAGCATCAGCGTCGCCATCGGCCGGTCGCCCCACGGCCCCTCCGCCGCGCCGATCGGGCGCTCCAGCGCCGCCCTGTCGAGGGCGCTGACGGCGTCGCGCCAGTCCTGATAGTGCCACTTCAGCGCGGCGACGGCCGCGTCGGCGGACACCGGCAGCCGCGCGGTCGCCATCGTCAGCGAGCCGTCGCCGAAGTGCGTGCTGGTGCGGATCCCCAGCACGTGGAAGGCGACGTGCGTCATCCGCCATGCGATCGTGGTCACCGGTGGCGGCTCCGGGGTGTCCTTCGCGCCGTCGAGCGTCGCGCGGCCGTCCGCGGCGGTCCGCACCGACCAGCAGTCCTTCACGGGCTCCCAGAAGTACTCGTCGTCGGTGAGCCCGGCCAGCCGGGGCGTCAGGTTGTGCTCCCAGTAGAGGTCCAGCTGATCGAGCACCTCAGCGCGCCAGTCCATGCACGGCCCCCGTCCGGTTCTGTTGCGGCCCCTTCCTGCACCGTAGGACCGCCGCAACAACCGGCTCACCGGGATCGGCGCGCGTTCCCCCGTTCGGGAGAAGCGCGCCGAAACGCCTGCCGATCAGCGCAGATTCTGCAGCCTGACCTGCCCGCGGGCGACGAGCCCACCGGACGCGTCGACCGTCTCCACGACCCACACCTGCTGGGTGGCGCCGCGGTGGACGGGGACGGCCGTCGAGGTGAGCCGGCCGTTGGCCACGGTGACCGGGGCGTAGAAGTCGGTGGCGTTGCTGACCCCGACCACGGTGCCCCGGTCGCCGATCCAGCGGTCGGCGGCCACGCTCGCGACGGACTCGACGACCGCGCAGTGCACCCCGCCGTGCAGGATGCCGTGCGGCTGCAGCAGGTCCGCACGCGCCGACCAGGCGGCGACCACCCGGTCCGGGCCGACCTCCTCGAACTGCAGGCCCAGGTGCTCGACATAGGGTCCGAGTCGCTGCGCAACCATGTCCGTCGTCATGTCTTGAGTATCCCAGTGTCTGCCGGACTCTGCAGAGTCCGCAGTCAGTTGTCGAAGAACTCGAGCTGCCCGTTACGGCGCAGCCGGTCGACCCACGCCTGCGCCGTGTAGCGAGGGACGTCGAAGTGCCGGGCGAGCTGCCCGACGCTGCCGGTGCGGCGCAGCTCCGCGGCGACCAGCTCGGCGTCGGGCATGCGCCGGTAGGGCCGGTCGGGCTTGGCCCGGCTGACCTGCCGCTCCTCGGTCTCCGCGACCGCGACGCCGGGGAGCACGGTCGCGGCGACGGCGCTGCTGAGCGACCGGGCGAGCATGTCGAAATCGATGGACCTGGCGGCGTTGGTGGGCAGGGCCCCACCCTCGGGGGCCATCACGGACAGCTCGACGACCTGCGCTTCGAAGTTCTGGTTGATCCGGATGCGTGCGGTGATGGTGGCGGGCGCCTTGTCAGTGTCCGGGCTCTCGGCCACAATCTTGACCGTGTAATGCGTTTCAACGAACTCCTGATCGGGTTCCATCGGGACCGCCTTATTCTGTTGCGCTCCTCGGGGCGAGCCGAGGAAAAGGTGCGTGTCGAGTGGCACAGCCATCCTGTGGATACTATACTCCGGACGAATCTTGGGAGGCTGCCCCGAAGGGTGAGGCTTCGAAGGCCACGCACGGCGATCACACCGAGCCTGACCTGGGAATTCGCCGAAGCCCCGACCGTCAGGGAGTCGCAGTCTGCGACGCCTCGCCGCCGCGAGGCATGCGTAGATTTTCCGACTCTGTGCGACCGACTCACACCATAGGGTGACGGACGTCGCCGGTCAGGCCCCGCCGGGCGCGCCGGTTAACGCCAGCTCCCCGATCGGCGCGCCGGGCGACTCGGCGACCGCCGCCAGAAGATCGAGCACCTGATCGATGCGCCGGTAGCCGGACGCCTGGTCCCACAGGTCGGTGTTGAGCTCCACCATCGCGGACAGGCCGGACGGGCGCAGCAGCCCGTGGAACGCCATGTCGTAGCGGGCCGTGCCGTGGGAGATGAAGCGGTACTCGCACCCCAGGCCGGCGAAGGACGCCGGCATCCACGACTCCAGCTGCAGCTCGCAGGTCACCTGGTAGATCGGGTGCACCCCGGTGACCCGCTCCGGCTGCACGGTCTGCACGATGTCGGCGAACGGCGCCTGCTGGTGCTCGTAGGCGCGCAGCACCGAGGCGCCGACCCGCTGGACCAGTTCGTCGAAGCGCGGGTCGCCGGACAGGTCCAGCCGGATCGGGATCACGTTGAGGAAGCAGCCGACGAGGTGCTCCGCGCCGCGGGTGGTCCGGTTCGCCGTGGGGATGCCGATGACGATGTCGTCCTGGCCGCTGAGGCGGTGCAGCAGCACGGCGACCGCCGCGCAGAACACGGTGAACGGGGTGGTCCGCCCGGCGGCCGCGACGTCGCGCAGCGTGCGGGCCGCGCCGGCGGAGACCGGCCGCTCCAGGAACTCGCCGCGGAAGCGGGCCTTGTCGCCGCGCGGGTGGTCGGTCGCCAGCCGCAGCGCCGGCGCCCCGGCGAGCTCGCGGGCCCAGAACCGGCGCAGCCGCTCGCCCTCCGGCCCGTCGAGCAGCTCCTGCTCGGCCCGGGCGAGCTCGGCGAAGGAGACCTCGTGCCGGGGCAGGTCCGGCGCCCGTCCGGCGGCCCTGGCCTCGTACGCGCTGCCGAGCCCCCGCATCAGCAGCGTCATCGACACCTCGTCGGTCACCAGGTGGTGGAACAGCAGCTGCGCCTGGTGGTGCTCGGCGGCCAGCCGGACGACGCGCGCCTGCAGCAGCGGCCCGCGGGTGATGTCGAAGCCGGTGTAGGCGATGTCCCGCTCCAGCCGCGCCCGCTCGGTCTCCCGCGCGTCCTCGTCGAGCCCGCTCAGGTCGTGCAGCGGCACGCCGATCCCGGTGTGCGGGTGGATCCGCTGCATCGGCTGCCCGTCGACCTCGACGAACGTGCCGCGCAGGCCCGGCTGGTGCGCGACGACGTCGTTGACCGCGGCGGCAAACGCGTCGGCGTCCAGCGGCCCGGTCAGGTCCAGCACCAGCGGGATCGTGTGGGTGAGCGAGCCCGGGTCGGCCTGCTCGGCGAGCCACAGCTGGCGCTGCCCGGACAGCAGCGGCACGTCCACCACCGTGTCGGGGTCGTCGGCCGGTACGACGTCGTCCACCGCCTCGGGTTCGTCGCTGTCGGGCAGGTCGGCGACGAGCTCCAGCATGCCGTCCAGCTCCGGGTTGGCGGCCCGCAGCTCGGCGGTCAGCTGCGCCGGGGTCGGGTTCTCGAACAGGGTCCGGACCCGCACCCGCGCCCCGAGCGCCTCCGTCAGGTCGGCGACGAGCCGGGTGGCGAGCAGCGAGTGCCCGCCGCTTTCGAAGAAGTCGTCGTCCGGCCCGATCGCCGGCCGCTCCAGGGCCTGCGCCCAGATCTCGGTGACCAGGTCGAGCAGCCGGTCGGGCCCCGCCGGCGAGACGGCGGGCGCGGACCCCGGCTGTTCCGCGGCGGGCAGGCCGTCCACGACCTGCAGCCGGCCGTCGGCGCTCCGCCGGGCGGTGAGCCCGGTGGGGGCGCCGCCGCGCAGCAGCGCGGCCGGGTGGTGCGGCGACAGCCCGCCGGCCAGGGCCAGGTCCTCGGCGCGGGCACCGTCGAACGCGGTGAGCACCGGCCAGTCCTCCTCGCCGCGGGAGCGGTCCAGCCGCACCGTCACCGCCGTGCCGTCCGGCAGGTCGATCCGCGTCGCCTCCCCGGCGTCCTGCTCCAGTGCCGCGGCCCGCGGCTCGTGCAGTTCCAGCTCCGGCAGCCGCAGCTCCGGGTGCTCCAGCCACTGCCGCAGCACCCGGCCGTAGTCGTCCACCAGCGCCTGGACCCCGTCCGGGGTGTACAGGTCACCGTCGTACTCCAGCCACAGCCGGACCTGCCCGCCCGCGAACTCGATCTCCACGACGGTGTCGAACCGGCCACGGCCGCGCTCCACGTCCAGGACCCGCACCGGCAGCCCGCCGAAGCGCAGGTCGCCGACGGCGTCGATCCGCGGCAGGAACAGGTGCTGGATCAGCGGGGTCCGGTCGGTGGGCCGCGGCGCGGACGCGGCCCGCACGATCCGGTTGAACGGCAGCCGGACGTGCTCGATCGCCGCCGCGACCCGCTTCGAGCAGCGGGCCACCGTCTCGGTCAGGTCGGGCGCGCCGGCGAGGTCCAGGCGCAGCGGGACGGTGTTGGACAGCTGCCCGACGAGCGACTCCAGCTGCGGCGCGCCGCGGTTCGCGGCGAGCACGCCGAGGATCAGGTCGTCGCGGCCGGTGGAGCGGGCGATCGTGGCGGCCCACCCGGCGAGGCACAGCGCGTACGGCGAGCTGTGCAGGTCGCGGGCGGTGGCGCGCAGCGCGGGCCCGCCGACGCCGGGCAGGACGAACTCGACGCGGCTGCCGACCCCGCGCCGGATGCGCCGGCGCGGCCGGTCGGGTCGCACGTCGAGACTCGTCGGCGCGTCGCGCAGGGTCTCGCTCCACCACGCGGTGTCGGCGTCCTGGGTGGCCGGCAGGAGCGCCTCACGCTCCCAGAAGACGAAGTCGCCGTACTGCAGCTCGGGCGCCGGCACGGTGGAGGGGCGCCCGTCCACCGCGGCGGTGTAGTCGGCGGCGAGCTCGGCCAGCAGCAGCCGGACGGCGGTCGCGTCGGCGACGATGTGATGCACCGCGAGCGCGAGGACGTCGCCGTCCGGGGCGCCGCCGTGCACCAGCAGGAACGCGACCCCGCAGCCGGCGGAGGGGTCGATGCCCCGGGCGGCGAAGCCGTCGAGCTCGGCGCCGGTCGGCTCGTCGACCACGGTCACCGGCAGCGGGTCCGGCACCGGCCGCACGACCTGGCCGGGCTGTCCGTCGCGCAGCAGCAGCGCGGTGCGCAGGACCTCATGCCGGGTCAGCAGCGCGCCGACCGCGGTGCGCAGCGCGGACTCGTCGAGACGGCCGGGCACGGCCAGTGCCACGCACTCCGTCAGCGGGGCCTGCTCCGCCGCCGACGCGTCGGAGGACCAGAAGTGCTCCTGGATGACCGCGAGCGGCATGAAGTCTTCGTAGTCTCTCATGGAAATACGGTAACTCACTGCGCCTCCAAACGCGCGAGAGTGACCGGTTCGGGTGGCTTCTGCCCCGGCAAGATGCGCTGTCTGCAGACTCGCGTTACCGTAAGGCCGTCGGCAGTTGTGGTGTGTGGGTGAAGACTCATGCCGACAAACAGCGCAGACCCGCGCACCGGAATACGAGCGTCTCGCACGAATTCCCGCAGAGGAGTCATGGGGCATGACCTCAACCAACGCGCAAAACAGGACACCAACCGCACGGGTCGGGCATCCCGAGGGCGCTGCCCCGAAGACGCCGCAGCAAGCTCCGAAGCCCGCCGACGGCGGTGGCCGACGGCCCTCGGTGCTGCGCAACCGCGACTTCGCCCTGGTCTGGGGCGGTGAGTCGATCAGCCTGCTGGGCAGCGAGATCAGCGTCATCGCGCTGCCGTCCCTCGCCGTGCTCGTCTTCGGTGAGGGCGCGCTCGGCGTCGGTCTGCTGATCGCGCTGCAGTGGATCCCGTTCGTGCTGCTCGCCCCGGTGATGGGGGTGCTCACCGACCGGTTGAACCGGCGGATGATGATGCAGGTCGCCAACCTCGCCCGCTTCGTCGTCCTCGGCTCGCTGCCGCTGCTGTGGGCGCTGGACGGGCTGACGATCACCCACCTGTACGTGGCGGCGGTGCTGAAGGGCATCTTCGACGTCGTCTTCCAGCTCGCCTATCAGGCGTACCTGCCGCAGCTGCTGCCGCGGGAGGACCTGGTCGACGGCAACGCCAAGACCCAGCTGAGCCGGTCCGTCGCGCTGATCTTCGGCCGGAGCGCCGGTGGCGCCCTGGTCGGTCTGCTCGGCGCCGCGCGGGCGATCACCGCCGACGCGGTCACCTACCTGTTCGCCGGGCTGAGCCTGATGTTCGTGAAGTTCCGCGAGCCCGCGCCGCAGCCCCGCCCGGGCGGTGTCCAGGCCACGCTCAAGGACCTGCGCGGCGGGGTGTCGATGACGTTCGGCAACCGGCTGCTGCGGTACCTGACGCTGATGGCCACGTTCGGCAACACGGCCGTGTCGATGGTCCTCGCGATGATCATCGTGTTCGGCTACCAGGACCTGGACCTCAGCGCCGCGCAGATCGGCCTGGTGCTCGGCGTCGGCGGCACGCCCGTCATCCTGGGCGCGATCCTGTCCCGCCGGATCAACGAGAAGCTCGGCATGGGCCGCACGCTGCTGCTGACCCACTCGATGCTGATCGTCGCGTTCCTGCTGCTGCCGTTCGCGCAGTTCGGCAACACCGCGACCGCGGTCACCATCCTGATCGTCTCGCAGGGCATCTCGTCCTTCACCACCCCGGTCGGCAACGTCGGTGTCATGACGCTGATCCAGAAGGCCACGCCGCCGCAGGCGATGGGCCGCGTCGGCGGCGTCGCCCTGCCGTTCGTCTGGGGCGCCAATGCCGCCGGTCCGCTGCTGGGCAGCGCGGTCGCCGTGGCGTTCGCCAACATCACCGCGTTCTACCTCGCCGCGGCCCTCGCCGTGATCGCTGTCTGCTGGGTCCTGGCGGGCCGGGTGCACAAGCTGATCGACGACGTCCCGGAGAACGAGCGGGTGGTCGTCCCGGACGCCGCGTAGGCCGACCGGACAACCAGCAACCAGCAACCAGGGAGGAGCGCAGACATGACCACCCACCAGGACACGACGACCCTGGTGTCCCGGATCGAGGAGTTCGCCCGGACCGCACCGCGGTCGCCGGCCGTCCGGCACGGCGACCGGGCGCTGACCTACGGGGAGCTCAACCAGCAGGCCAACCAGCTCGCCCACGAGCTGTCGGTCCTCGGTGTGCGGCGCGGTGACATGGTCGCCATGTACCTGGGCCGCTCGATCGAGTGGGTGGTCGGCATGCTCGGCTGCCTGAAGGCCGGCGGTGTCTGCATGCCGCTGGATCCTTCGGTGCCGGCCGAGCGCTTCCACCGGGCCATCACGGCGGGACGCCCCACCGCCGTGGTGGCGGCCGCGCACTGCCCCAACGCGGCCGAGGTGCCGCCCGTCCCGGTCGGGGTGCCCGTGGCACCCTGCCCGGGCGGCGGGAACCCCACGCCGCCGGTGCCCAGCGGGCTGCCGGTGGTCACCATCGACGCCGGTGTGCCCGCCCGCGAGCAGCTGCCGGACCCCGGTCCGGCGGCGCGCCGCGACGAGCTCGCCTACGCGATGTTCACGTCCGGCTCCACCGGCGCGGCGAAGATCGTGCTCGCGCAGCACTCGTGGCTCGCGCTGAGCGCCGCCCGCAGCGCCACCATCAACGGCACCACCGCCGCGGACCGCGGCTCCTGGCTCGGCGCGGCCGGCGCCGGGATCGCCATCCACGAGGTCGGTGGCCTGCTCTGGCAGGGCGCGCAGATCGTGATCGGGGAGCACGACGTCATCGCGTCGCCGCCCGCGCTGCGCGACTGGCTCCTCGACGAGGAGATCACCCTCAGCTTCGTCATCACCCCCGTCGGGGAGGTGCTGCAGAACCTGCCGTGGCCGCGGGAGACCCCGCTGCGGCTGCTCACGCTCGGCGGCGACCGGCTCAACAAGTGGGGGCCGCCCGGCCTGCCGTTCGAGATCGCCGTCTCGTACGGCAGCCTCGAAGCCTTCCAGGTCGCCAACTCCAGCTACCCGTGGGACCGGCGGTGCACCCCGTCCACGGCGACGGACGCCGACCGGCAGGCCGCGCCGCCCGTGGGACGGCCGATCGAGGGCGTGACCGTGCACCTGCTGGAGGACGACGGCCGCACCCCGGTGGGTGACGGCATCGGCGAGGTCTGGATCGACTCCGACTGCCTGAGCCTCGGCTACCTGGGCGACCCGGCGCAGACCGCGGACCGCTTCCGCCCCAACCCGTTCGGCGCGCCCGGCACCCGGCTGTACCGCTCCGGCGACGCCGGCCGCTTCCGCCCCGACGGCGTCCTGGAGCACCACGGCCGCATCGACGACATCGTGAAGATCCGCGGGCACCGCGTCGAGCTCGGCGACGTCGACTGGGTGCTCGGCCGGCACCCCGCGGTGCGGCAGGTCTCGGTCGTGCCGGCGATGGACGGCGACCAACGCCGGCTCGTCGCCTGCTTCACCGCCGAGACCGCCGTGTCGCCGCTCGAGCTGCGCGACTACGCCCTGCAGCGGCTGCCCGACTTCATGATCCCGGTCGCCTTCGTCCAGCTGGACGAGCTGCCCCTCAACACGTCCAACAAGATCGACCGCCGCCGGCTCCCCCCGGCGGACTGGGCCCGCGGCCGTCCGGTGCGCGCCTGGCGCCCCCCGGCGCCCGGCGCGGAGACGGAGCTGGCGCGGCTGTTCGCCGAGCTGCTGCACGTCGACCGGGTCGGCGCGGACGACCACTTCCTGGAGCTCGGCGGCGACTCGCTGCTGCTGGCCCGCCTGCAGGGCCACATCGAGCAGGACCTCGGCACCCGGGTCGAGATGAACGACCTGGTGACCGACCCGACCGTCAGCGGCCTGGCGCAGCTGGTGTCCGCGGCCGGTCCCGCCACCGCGACCCCGGCGATCCCCGCGATCACCCCGCGGCGGCGCTGACCCTTCCAGTACCCGCAGACCCCAAGAACGTCACGGGCCCATGGGACGCACTCCCATGGGCCCACCGACCCGGCTTGGAGGCCGGCATGACCGCACAGACGACAGACGCCACCGACAGACTGGTCACCGCGTTCGACCATCACGACCCCGAGTACACGCCGCAGACCGCGCAGGCGGTCAACAGCGGCATCCGCGACCGCGGCGTCACCTACTCCCCCGCGTACGGCGGGGTGTACATCCTGTCCCGCTACGCCGACGTGCGCGCGGCCCTCACCGACTGGCAGACCTACAGCTCGGCCCGCGGCGTGCACTTCCCGCGCGCCGAGGGGATGCCGATGTTCTCCCCGATCGACTTCGACCCGCCGCAGCAGCGCGAGATCCGCGACCGGATGGCCCCGCCGATGACGCGCGAGACGATCGGCGGCCTCGAGGCGCAGCTGCGCGAGATGGCCGACCGGCTGCTCGCCCCGGTCGCCGAGCGCGGGCACGGCGACCTCATGAAGGAGCTCGCGGAGCCGTTCGCGATCGAGGTGCTCGGCGTCGCCTTCGGGCTGTCCGAGGAGTGCCGCGGCCGGGTCCGCGAGGCGACGAAGACGATGTGGACCTACATCTCCACCGACAAGGACGCGAGCAAGTTCTGGCCCGCGTTCCACGACATCCTCGCCGAGGAGATCGACCGGGTGCGGCGCGAGCCCGACGGCGGCTACATCGCGCAGCTGGCGGCGATGACCCGCGACGGCGAGCCGCTGCCGGACGAGGAGCTGTACTCGATCATCGTCAGCTTCTGCGTGGCCGGGCACGACAACACGATGAACTCGATCACCCGCCTGGTGCACACCCTCGGCCAGGATCCCGTGCTGCAGCTGCGGTTGCGGCGCGAGCCGGAGCTGCGCGCGGCCGTCGCCGAGGAGACGCTGCGGCGCTGGTGCCCGACCGACCGGTTCACCCGGATCACCACCCGGGAGGTCACCGTCGCCGGCACCACCATCCCGGAGGGCGCCCGCGTGGTGCTGCTGTTCGACGCCGCCAACCGCGACCCGGAGAAGTTCCCGGATCCTGACGCGTTCGACCCCGACCGCGGCAACTCCCACCAGCATCTGGGTTTCGGGCACGGCATCCACCACTGCATGGGGGTGCACCTGGCCCGGGCGGAGTTCGCGGCGGTACTGGACGCGCTCGCCGAACTGCCCGTGTTCGACCTGGACGGGCCCAGCGAGCTGCACTTCGAGAACGGCCGGCACATCATGTTCGACCAGGTGCCGGTGCGGTTCCGGGTCGGGGAGGAGCGCTGAGATGACCCTCGATGTAGCACCTGAGACCACGTTGGCGCCGCCGCCGACGCTGCTGATCGACCTGGCGACCGGCCTGTGGCGGTCGCAGACGCTGACCGCGGCGATCGAGACCGGGACGTTCGAGACCCTCGCCGACGGCGGCGCCACCGCGCCGGAGCTCGCCGAGCGGATCGGCATCGCCCTGCGCCCGGCGGAGATCCTGCTGACCGCGTGTGCGGCGCTGGGCCTGCTGGAGCTGCGCGAGGGCCGCTACTACAACAGCGCCGTCGCCGACACGTACCTGGTGCCGGGGCGGCCGGACTACTTCGCCGACTACGTGCAGATGGTCGCCAAGTACACCGCACCCGGCTGGCTGAAGGCGACGGAGGCGGTGCGCACCGACGCGCCGACCAAGCCGGTGCCGGACCCGGACCGCAACATGTTCGAGGAAGGCAACCGGCCGGACTCGTTCTGGGACGGGCTGTTCGCCTTCTCCACCCTGACCGCCCGGCACCTGGCGCGGGCCGTGGACCTGTCCGGGGTGCGCGGCCTGCTGGACGTCGGCGGCGGGGCGGGCGCGACGCTGCTCGAGCTGTGCCGGCAGTACCAACACCTGAACGGCACCGTGCTGGACCTGCCGCACGTGTGCGGCCTCGCCCGGCAGCGGATCGACGCGGCGGGCCTGCGGGGGCGCGTCGGCACCGCGGCCGCGGACTTCTTCAACGACCCGCTGCCCACCGGGCACGACGCGGTGCTGCTGTCGATGATCCTGCACGACTGGGACGAGGCGCAGAACCGCAGGATCATCGCCGCGTGCCTGGACGCGCTGCCGTCCGGCGGCACGCTGCTCATCAGCGAGCTGCTCGTCGACGACGACAAGGCGGGACCCGTCGACGCGGCGCTGATGAGCATGAACATGCTCGTCGGGTGCTGGGGGCGCAACTACACGGCGGCCGAGTACAGCGGCTGGCTGCGCGACGCCGGGTGCGCCCGGGTCCGCACGGTCCGCTTCGCCTCGCCCGGCGCGAACGGCGTGGTGATCGGGGAGAAGGCGTGATGGACCCGCAGCAGCGACGCTGGTTCCTGCGGGAGCCGTCACCCGAGTCGAAGATGCTCCTGCTCGCCATGCCCTACTCCGGCTGCGGCGCCTCCATGTACAAGGCCTGGCCGGCGAGCATCGGCGACGCCGAGGTGGTGCCGATCCAGCAGCCCTTCCGGGAGAACCGGATGCGGGAGCCGCACTTCGGCACCTACCAGGACGTCACGAAGATGATGTTGGACGACATCGGCGACATCGTCACCGGCCGCCCGTGGGCGGTGTTCGGGCACTGCGGCGGCGCGCTGCCGGCGTTCGAGACGGTGATCCAGGCCCGCGAGCGCGGGCTGCCGGCGCCGCACCAGTGCTTCATGTCCAGTCAGGTGGCGCCGCAGGACGGCCCGTGGGGCCGGTTCCTCGGCCTCGACGAGGAGGGCCTGCGGGGCGAGATCGCCGGCCTGCTCAGCGCGATGGGCGCCGCGGAGTCCGCGGCGGAGGAGCTCGTCGACCTGTTCATCGACACGATGGAGGCGGACGTCGAGGCCAACCGGGTGTACTGGCGCCCGGCCGGCACCGTCGACTGCCCGATCACGGGCATCGGCTGGGACGAGGACGTCGAGGTGCCGCACGGGCTGATGACGGGGTGGCCGGTGTGGGCGCCCTACGAGAAGGTCCTCCTGCACGGCACGCACTACAGCTTCCTGGAGGCCCCCGGCGAGCTCGTCGATGTCATCGCCGAGCGAATGCGCGCCGGCTGACCGGCCCCTCGCGCGTACACGCCTCAGGGACCCCGGCGACGTCGGGGTCCCTTGTCGTGCTGACTGTGAAGTATTCATGCACTCAAATGGCAGACTCAGCAAAGTCTGTATAGCCTGTACTGAAACGCACGCTGACTGGGAGGACCGTTCCATGCCTCAACAGAGCGAGTTGCTTCGTCGACTGCGCCGGCTCCCCGGGGAGCGCCGGGACGAATTGCTGGCCCGGCTGGAAGGCGTCTCGTCGGGGATCCGATCGGCGCCGCTGTCGTTGCGGCAGGAGCAGCTGTGGCTGTTCGACCGGTTCGCCCCCAGCAGCCGGGCGTACGGGCTCGGCTTCGCCTTCCCGATCGAAGGCCCCCTCAACCCCGAAGCGCTGCGCGCCGCGCTCGTGGACCTGCAGCAGCGGCACACGGTGCTGCGCTCGACGTTCCCCGACGACGACAAGCAGGGCACCCAGCACGTCCAGCAGGCGCCGCAGGACGTCCGCCTGGACGTCGAGGACGTCGCCACCGAGCGGCTGCGCGAGCGCGCCGACGAGGTCGTCAAGGACGAGCTGCGCCGCGGCCTCGACCTCAACTCCGGCCCGATGGTCCGGTTCAAGCTGCTGCGCGCCGACGAGGAGCGCCACCTGCTGGTGCTCACCAGCCACTACATCGTGCTCGACCCCCGCTCCGCCCGCGTGCTGCAGCGTGACCTCGCCGTCGCCTACGAGGCCCGGCTGGCCGGCGCCGCACCGCAGTGGAAGGAGGAGCCGGTCGACTTCGGCGCCTACGCGAGCTGGCAGCGCGAGTGGTGCGAGCAGGACAGCGTCCGCGAGGCGAGCGACTACTGGCGCGGCGCCCTCGCCGGCTGGGAGGGCACCGAGCTGCCCGCCGACCACCCGCGCCCGCGCCTGCTCGACCTGACCAGCGACGTGGTCCGCGTGCCGGTCGCGCCCGAGCTGCTCGCCGCCGCGGACGCCCTGCCCGGGCACGAGCGCCGCGACGTGCTGCTCGCCGCGTTCCTCGTCGTCGTCGCCCGGCACACCGCCCGCAGCGACCTCACCATCGGCGTCCCCACCGACGTGCCCGGCCCGTTCGACGCGGACCTGCTCGTCGGGGACTGCGGCAACCTCGTGCCGCTGCGGGTCGAGCTCGACGAGGCCGACACGTTCGCCGCCGTCGTCGCCGAGATCCGCGCCGCCCGGCACGCCGGCGCCGACCACGCGATCCTGCCGTTCAAGCTGATCCTCGACGCGCTCGGCGTCGAACCCGACGCCGGCAGGCTGCCCCTGGTGCAGATCGGCTTCGCCGACACCGGCGAGCCGCCCGCGCCGGTGGAGGCCGACGGCCTGCGCATCGGCTGTGAGCAGGTCGACGCCGGCGCCGGCACGTTCGAGCTGGCGCTGGAGGTCAGCGGCGGCGAGCGGCCCACCGCGGCGGTCCGCTTCGCGACGTCGCTGTACGAGCGCCGCACCGCGAACCGGCTCCTGGAGCGCTTCCTGCAGACGCTCGGCGCGCTGTGCGCCCAGCCGGACCGGCCGCTCGGCGACGCCCGCCTCGGCACCGGCGAGGAGCGCGCCGACGTCCTTTCGCGCTGGAACGCCCCGATCGGCGACCCGGCCGACACGACGCTGCACGAGCTCTTCGCCGACGTCGTCGCCGCCGACCCGGACCACACCGCGCTGTCCTGGCAGGACGGCAGCCTCACCTACCGCACCCTCGACACGTGGTCGTGCCGGATCGCCGACGAGCTGGTCGCCACCGGCGTCGGTCTCGGCGACCTCGTCCCCGTCGTCATGGAACGCGGCCCCGCGCTCATCGCCGCCGTGCTCGGCATCATGCGCGCCGGCGGCGCCTACGTCCCGATCGACACCGGCCAGCCCGACGAGCGGCTCGCGATGATCCTGGAGGACACCGGCGCGGGCACCGTCGTCGTCTCCCCCGGCACCGCCGAGCGGATCCCCGCCCCGCTGCGGCTCGTCGTCGGCACCGACCCCGCCGACGTCGCACCGGCGGAGGAGGTCGCCTGCCACCGCTGCGCGCCCGCCGTCGTGCCGCCCGCGTCCGCGGCGTACGTCATCTACACCTCGGGCTCGACCGGCCGGCCGAAGGGCGTGATCGTCGAGCACCGCAACGCCGCCAACTTCGTGCGGACCGTCAAGGAGATGTTCGACCTCACCCCCGCCGACCGGGTCCTGCACTTCGCGTCGCCCGGCTTCGACGTGTCCGTGTTCGAGATCTTCGGCTCGCTGCTCAACGGCGCCGAACTGTACGTGATGGACGAGGACCAGCGCCGCAACGTCGACGCCCTCGACACCGTCCTGCGGGAACGGCGGATCACCGTCGTCGACCTGCCGCCGGCCATCATGGAGCTGCTCGCCCCCGAGGGGTACCCGGACCTGCGGATCGCGTTCGTCGGCGGCGAGGCGTTCACCGGTGAGCTCACCACCCGGTGGGCCCGCGGCCGGGGCTTCTGGAACGGCTACGGCCCGACCGAGACCACGGTGACCGTCGTGGCCAAGCGGTGTGAGGGCGAGTGGACGTCGTCGCCGCCGATCGGCCGGGCGATGGCCAACCACCGCGCCTACGTCGTCGACGCCGCCGGCGCCGGGGTCCTCCCGGTCGGCGCGATCGGCGAGCTGGCCATCGCCGGGCTCGGCGTCGCCCGCGGCTACCTGGGCCGCGCCGACCTGACCGCCGACCGCTTCCGGCCCGACCCGGACGGCCCGCCCGGCTCCCGCCGCTACCTCACCGGCGACCTCGCCGTCTGGAACGACGAGGGCGAGCTGGAGTTCGTCGGCCGCGCCGACCGGCAGGTGAAGGTCCGCGGGGTGCGGATCGAGCTCGGCGAGGTCGAGGCCGCGCTGCAGGCGGTCGACGGGGTCGCCCAGGCGGTCGCCGACGTCGCCAACGACCCTCGCACCGGTGCGCTGCTCATGGCGTACGTGGTGCCCGAACGCGCCGGGGAGCTGCAGCTGGACACGGTCCGCTCGGCCGTCGCTGGCCGGCTGCCGTCGGCGATGGTGCCGTCGGTGCTGGTGCCCCTCGAGGCCGTGCCGCTCACCCCGAGTGGCAAGATCGACCGGCGCCGGCTGCCCGCGGTGGAGTTCGCCGCCGTCGACGAGCTCACCGAGGCCGACGAGGAGAACAGCACCCCCACCGAGCGCACCATGCGCGAGGAGGTCTTCGCCCCGCTGCTGGGCGCCCGCATCGGCAACGACGTCAACTTCTTCGCCGCCGGCGGCACCAGCCTCCAGGCGATCCAGCTGTCGTCGCGGGTCAACGCGGTCTTCGGGGTCGCGGTGCCGATCGCGGAGTTCTTCGCCACCCCGACCGTGTCCGGCCTGTCCGCGCTGGTCGACGCGGCCGGCTCCGCCCAGGGCTCGCAGCGCGACGCCCTCGCCGAGGCCCTCGCGGCCGTCGAGGGCCGCAGCGACGAGGAGATCGCCGAGCTCGCCGCCGAACTGGACGCGCGATGAGCGGCCGGCGCAGCGGAAAGGCTGCGAATCGGCATGGCAGGTCCGGCCCAGGCCGACGCCGGAGCATCGCGGAGGCGGCGGCATGAGCGCGCCGACGGTCAGTTTCGCCACTGACTCGCAGTGGGTCCGCCGGGTGCCCCGGGAGGGCGCCCGGCTCCGGCTGATCTGCCTGCCGTTCGCCGGCGGCGGCGCGTCCGTCTACCAGGGCATGGCGGCGCACCTGCCGCCGTGGGTCGAGGTCATCGCCGTACAGCCGCCGGGGCACGAGGACCGGTCCCGTGAGGACCTGCCGGGCAGCATCCCCGGGCTCGTCACGGGGTGCTCGATCGCGCTGCGGCCGTACACGACGATGCCCTACGCCCTGTACGGCCACTGCGCCGGCGCCCTGCTCGCCTACGAGGTCGCGCACGAGATGGGCCGGCGCTTCGGCACCTGGCCGCGGCGGCTCGTCGTGGCCGAGCAGCCCGCACCCCAGGCCCCGCCGCCCGCGGACCCGCTGCACCAGCGGTCCGACGAGGAGCTCCTCGCGTCCATCCGCGACCGCGGCGGCCTGCCCGACGCCGTCGCCGGCAACGCGCAGCTGCTGGAGTTCCTGCTGCCCCTGCTCCGTAGCGACTTCGCCCTCTGGGAGAACTACCGGCACCGCCCGCGCCCGCCGCTGCCGGTCCCGATCACCACCGTCCGCGGCACGACCGGATCGGTCGACGAGGCCGCCATGGCCGGCTGGGACGAGCAGACCACCGCCGGGCGCACCGGCGTGACCGTCGAGGGCGGCCACTACTTCATCGTCGGACTGACCGCGGCGGCCGCGGGTGGGATCGCCGCCGCCCTCGACGCCGCCCTCGACGCCTCAGAAGGAAGGACACCCCAGTGAGCAGCACCGAGACCATCGCCCGCATCGCCGCCGGCGCGGCCGGTGTCCAGGACGCCGCCGCCGTCTACGACCGCAAGCTGCGCGCCCCGAACGCCCGCAGGTCCGCGGTCCAGGACACCGGCCTGCCCGACGGCGTCGAGGTCCCCGCCGACCGGCCGGCGCTGGTCCGCGGCCCGGAGCCGGTGCTGCCGCCCGACGCGGTCGCGACCCTGCCGGAGGCTCTGGAACGCGCCGCCCGGATCGCGCCCGGCCGCGGCACCACCTACGTGCTCCCCGACGGCGGCACCGACCGGCAGACCTACGCCGAGCTGTACGACGAGGCCCGCCGCGTCCTGGGCGGCCTGCGCGGGCACGGCCTGGCCCCGGGCGACGCGGTGCTGCTGCAGTGCGCCGACAGCCGCACGTTCGTCACCGCCTGGTGGGCGTGCGTCCTGGGCGGCTTCATGCCCACGGCCGTCGCGCCGGCACCGGAGTACACCGGCGACAACGCCGCCGTGCGCAAGCTCGCCTCCGCGTGGGAGCTGCTCGGCAAGCCCCCCGTGATCGCCGACGACGCGCTGGTGGACGGGGTGCGGTCCCTCGCCGGCCGCATGCCGGGCCTGCGCGTCCTGGCCGCCTCCTCGTTGCCTTCGCAAGAGCCGGCGCAGTGGGCCGTGCCCGACCCGGAGACGCTGATCGTCAACCTGCTCACGTCCGGGAGCACCGGCACCCCGAAGTGCGTCCAGCACCGGCACCGCACGATCGTCGCCCGCACGTACGCCACCATCGCCGCCAACGGCTTCACCGAGGACGACGTCTCGCTCAACTGGATGCCGCTCGACCACGTCGGCGGCATGATCATGTTCAACCTGCGGGACGTGTTCCTCACCTGCGAGCACGTCAACGTCCGCACCGAGTCGGTGATCCGCCGGCCGCTGCTGTGGCTCGACTGCGTCGACAGGTTCCGCGCCACCTGCACGTGGGCGCCGAACTTCGCCTTCTCCCTCGTCGTGCAGCGCGCCGACGAGATCGCCGCCGGGTCCTGGGACCTGAGCACGCTCACCAACATCTGCAACGCCGGCGAGGCCGTCGTCGCCCGCACCGCCCGCCGCTTCGTGGAGCTGCTCGCCCCGCACGGCCTGCCCGCCGACGCCATGATCCCCTGCTGGGGCATGTCGGAGACGTCGTCCGGGGTCACGTACTCGCGCATGCACCGCGACGACCCGGGCGCCGGCACGATCGCGCTGGTGCCCGCGTCCCTGGACGGCGCGCTGCGCGAGCTGCCCGCCGGCACCCCGGGCGCGGTCGTCGTCACCGAGGTCGGCGCGCCCATCCCCGGCGTCGCGCTGCGCATCGTCGACCCCTCCGGCGCGGTGCTGCCCGAGGGGCGGGTCGGCCGGCTGCACATCAGCGGCACGACGGTGCAGAACGGCTACGCGCACAACGACAAGGCCAACGCGGAGAGCTTCACCGCCGACGGCTGGTTCGACACCGGCGACCTCGGCTTCCTGCGCGACGGGCGGCTGTTCCTGACCGGCCGGCAGAAGAACATGGTCATCGTCAACGGCGCCAACTTCCCCGCGCACGAGATCGAGGCCGTCGTGGAGCAGGTCGCCGGTGTACGCCCGGCGTGCTCGGCCGTCGCGGGCGTGCCCGACGAGGACACCGGCACCGACGCGCTCGTCGTGTTCTTCGTGCCCGCCACCGACGACGTGCCGGCGGTGGTCGACGACATCCGCACCGCGCTGTCCCGCGACCTGGCGCTGCGCCCCACCTTCCTGGTGCCGGTGACGGAGCGGGAGTTCCCCCGGCAGAACGGCGGCAAGGTCCAGCGCGAGCGGCTCCTGGAGGGCTGGCGCGAGGGCACCTTCGACGACCGCTGCTACGCCGACTCCACCGCGCCCGCCGCCGCCGGGGACGACGCCGATCTCCCGGCGCTGTCGGTCGTCTGGGAGTCCGCCGGTACGCCGCTGCGCCCCCGCCCGTCCGGTCCCGTCGCGGTCTTCGTCAGCGGGCCGCGGCCGGCGTGGCCGGACCGGGTCGCCTCGCCCTCCGACCTCGGCTCGGCCGCGCAGGTGCTGTTCGTGGCCACCGAGGCGGCCCCGGACCCGCTCGGTGACTTCCTCGCGGTCGCCGCGGCCGTCCGGCCGGACGCCGAGCTCACCGTCCTCACCCAGGGCGCCGTCCGGGCCGCCGACGGCGACGTGGTCGTGCCGGCGCTCGCGGGGCTGACCGCGCTGGTGCGGACCGCCGCCTCGGAACGCGTCGCCGCCCGGGTCCGCCTGCTCGACGCGCCCGCCGGCGCCGACCTGGCCGCGCTCGCGCAGGTGCGGCACGACGACGACGTGGTCGCGGTCCGCGACGGCGAGCCGCTCGTCCAGCGGCTGCGCACCACGTCGCTGCCCGAGGCGTTCGACGTCCCGGCCGGTGTCCTGCCCCGCGGCGGCACCTGCCTGGTCACCGGCGGGCTCGGCGGCCTCGGCCGGACGATCGCCGAGCACCTCGTCGCCGCGCACGGGGCGCGGCTGCTCATCGTCGGGCGCACCCCCGCGTCGCGGCTGGACGACGGCTCGCGCGAGGCGCTGGAGATTCTCGCGTCGGTCGGCGACGTGCGGTACCGCACCGCCGACGTCGCCGACGCCGACGCCCTCGCCCGTGCGGTCGCCGACGCGGAGGCCGCCTGGGGCCGCGGGCTCGACCTGGTGCTGCACCTCGCGGGCGCGCCGGTCGCGCCGCAGTGGGAGCACCTGACGGACCACGAGCTGCGGACCGAGACCGCGGACTGGCTCGCCGGGATGCTCCGCCCGAAGGCCGGCGGGTGCGCCGCCGTCGACGGGCTCCTGCAGACCCGCCCGGACACGGCCGTCGTGGTGTTCTCGTCCGTCAACGGCGTCTTCGGCGGCACCGGGTTCGGCGCGTACGCCGCCGCCAACGCCGTCCTCGACGGGTGGGCGCAGCGGTGGGCGGCCACCGGCCGGCGGGCGCAGAGCCTCGGCTGGAGCATGTGGGACGGGCCCGGCATGAACCAGGGCAGCCCCCTGGTCGCCGCGGCGCGGCACCGCGGGCTCAGCCTGATCGACCCGGCCCGCGGGACCGTGGCGTTCCTCGGGGCGCTGCACGCCGGGGTGGTGCACCTGCTGATCGGCGCGGACCCGTCGAACGAGCAGATCAAACCGTTCCTGGCGGCGGACCAGCTGCGGGGCGGCACGATCGCGGTCGCGGTGGTGCCCGGTCCCGGGGAGGACCCGCAGACGGTCCGGTCCGCGGTCGCCGCACGGCTCGCGGGCGAGGGCATCTTCGCCCGGATCGCGGTGACGACCCGGATCGAGCGGGACCGCAGCGGCGCCCCTGACCCGTCGGCGGTGCTCGCGGCGATCGGCTCCGGCGGTGCGGGCTACCTCGCGCCGGAGGGGCGCCTGGAGGAGCTCGTGGCGGGCGCCGCGGCCGATGTGCTGTCGGTGCCCCGGATCGGGCGCGAGGACTCGTTCTTCAGCCTCGGCTGCGACTCGGTGCGGGCGCTGCAGCTCGCCCAGGCGCTCAGCGAACGGCTCGGCGCACCGGTCACGGTCGGGTCGCTGTACGAGTCGCCGACGGTCCGTGCCCTGGCGGCCACGATCGCCGCCTGACTCGCCGCCGCCCCGCTAGGGTGGCCGGATGGCGCAGCACTGCCGACCCGGACGGATGGCCCTGGATCTGCTGCACGACCCCGTGCAGCACGATCCGGGGCTGCTGGGCCGCTGGCTCGAGGTCGTCACGGGGATCGACGGGATCGTGGCGATCGCCGCCGACATCGGGCCGGTGCACGCCCTGCGGGACGCCGTGCGCCGCACCGCGGAGCGGGCCGTGGCGGGCGCACCGGTCGGTGTCGTCGACCGGCTGGCGCTCAACGCGGCCGCGGCGGTCACCCCTCCGGTGCCCGTGCTGCGCGCCGACGGGCGCCGGGCCGTGGACGGCGGCGCGGCCGGCGTGCCTGAGGTGCTGTCGCTGGTGGCCAGGGACGCGATCGACCTGTTCGGCGGGCCGGACGCGGCCCGGATCCAGCAGTGCGCCTCGTGCGGCCGTTTCAGAGTGGTGTGACCGCCCGCCGGTTGCGGGCCTTGTTCCTGTTGCCGCAGCGCTCCATCGAGCACCAGCGCCGGTTCCCCGGCCGGGACGTGTCGAGGAAGATGAGCCGGCAGCGGTCGCCGGCGCACTCCCTGACCCGTTCGCGCAGCCCGGGGGTGCCGATCACGTCGAGCGCGTCACGGGCGAACGCGCCCAGCAGCTGCCGCCCGGTGACCGGGGTGACCCACCGCCGGCTCAGGTCCGCCGCTTCGACGCGGAAGCGGGGCGGCGTCCCGGCGTAGCCGTTGATGACGTCGACGTCGTCCGTGCCGACGCCGCGACGATGCGCGAGGGCGGCCGCGACCGACCAGAAGGTGTCCCGCAGGTGCCGGATCCGGTCCAGGTCGGCGGACCCGATCCGCAGGTCACTCACGGTGAGCGGGGCGGGCGCCGCGAGGCGCGTGCGGGTCAGCCAGCCGGCGAGATCCTCGGGGCGGTGCAGGATCTCCCACCGGCGGCCCTCGCCGGGCCCGCCGGTGGCGAGAAGCTCGATGCTGAGACTGCCGGGATCGAACGAGAACCGCTGCCCGTCCGCGCTGGTCAGCACGTGGATGCCGGGGTGCACGTAACCAGTTTAACCGGTGCAGAACGCGGGTATCCCGACCACGAACCGGAAGGGGGCGACATGACCATCGCAACTGAGTTGAAGCAGCTCGAGAAGGAGATGTGGCGCGCCAACCGCGAGGGCGACGGCCGCTTCTACGAACGGGTCGTACGAGATGATGCGCTGACCGTGAGTAAACACGGGGTCGCCGGGAAGGCGGACATCGTCCCGAACGTCACCAAGAACGAGAACCCGTTCCTCAAGACCGATCTGACCCACCTGAAGGTCGTCCAGATCAGCGAGGACAGCGCCCTGGTGACCTACAAGGCGACGGTGACCGCGCTGATCGACGACGAGAAGAAGAAGTTCGAGGTCTTCGCCACGAGCGTCTACGCCCGCGAGGACGACGAATGGCGCAGCGTGTTCCACCAGCAGACCGAGGTCTGATCCTCGTCGTGGGTGGGCCCCGGTCACTCGACCGGGGCCTTCAAACCGCCCGGGCTCCCTTACAGTCTGCGGGTGGTCACGTTGAGGTCGATGCCGTCACGCCCGCCGCCGCCCCACTGCCCACCCGCCCGCTCGGCACCGCGTTCCCGGACGCGCTCGCCGTCGGCGGTGACCCCGCACTGCCGGTGCTCGAGCCGGACGGGGTGCACCCGCTGCTGAGCGCGGTCGCCCGGGCGTTCGCCGACCACCGCCCGCTCGTCCTGTCCCCCGACGCGGTGTGGCTCACCATCGCGCAGGGCGTGGCGCAGCACATCCGCCTGCACGCCGAGGAGCTGCGGCCGCTGCTGGTCGGCCACACCGGGCGCAAGCGCCTCACGGTCACCGTGGACGTCCCCGTGCGGTCGGTGTCGTGGCCGGACCTAGTCGACACGTTCGCCGGTCTCGTCGCCGGCTCGGCCGCGGACGCCGGCCTGTTCGAGTGCGACTTCTCCACCAGCACCGCGGTCGAGCGGACCGCCGCCCGCATCGTGCTGCTCGACGCGTACTCGCCGTACTTCTCGCTGTGGCTGGACAGCATCTGCGGCATCCCGTCGGTGACGCTGACCGGCACCGCCGAGGACTGGCGGCGCATCCGGTCCCGGATCGACGAGATCGCCCGGTTCGGGCTCGAGACGTGGTGCCGGTCCCTGGCCACGCTCGCCGACGCGTTCGTCGCGGCCGCGGAAGGCAACCCCGACCGCGCGTTCTGGCAACGCATGTACAACCCGTCCGACGCCTACGGCGGCGACGTCATCACCGGCTGGATCGCCCGCTTCTACCCCTACCTGAAGAGCGCCTCGATCGACCGGCCGAACCGGCTGCTGGACCTCCCGGTCGGCGAACCGCGCGACGTCACGATCAGGCCCGGCGACTTCTATTTCGGCCCCGGCATCACCAGCGCCGACGTCCCCGCCACCCTGTCCCGGGTCGTCGTCAACGTCTGCGACGAGGACGGCGCCGCCGGGGCCGTCGCCCTGCACGGTGGCCTCGTCGCGGTCGCCCAGGACCCCGGCGGCGCGCTGCGCCCGGTCGCCGGCTGGCACCTCACCCGGGCCGACGTCCAGATCGACGACGTGATCGACCGGATCGTCGAGGAGCACGAGACCACCCCCGTGGGCGAACGGGCGGAGGACGTGCCCGCCGACGTGGTCGCGCTGTACACCCGGATCGGCTCGGCGACCCTGTTCGGCGGCGCCTGGCACCTGCCGCCCGCGGGCCCCCGCCGCACCTTCCGCACCGGCCTGCCGGGCGTGTGGGGCACTACGGTCATCGAGCTCGCCGACGGCCGCAGCATCGCCTTCGTCAAGCACGACGAGACCGGGGCCGAGTCGTGGGTGCTGTGCCGGATCGGCGAAACCGGCGAGCTGATGGACGACCCGGCCACCGTGCCGGTGCTCGGCCCGTCCCTGGCCGCGCTGCTCGCCGCCGCCCTCGGCTCCGGCGGCGACATCACCCACCTGGAGACCGGCCGGCTCAGCGGCCTCACATCGGGGTGAGCCGCACCCAGCGGCAGCTCCAGGCGTCGTCGTCCGCCGGCACCGGCGGCCCGTACTGCTCCTCCAGCGGCGCGTACCGCCCCCGCACGCCGTCCAGCCACCCGGCGCTGACCCGGCAGCGCGCGCCGGCCAGGTCGACCTCGACGGCGTGTTCCGCCTGCGCGGCGGTGACCGGCGCCCAGGCCACGGTGACCGGACCGGCCGTCAGGTCCAGCTCGGCGACCGGCAGCTCCCTCGCGCGGGCGGCGGCGCTGCCGGCATACCGGCGCGGCGCATCGCAGTTGCGCACCCATGACCGCATCACGAGCAGCCCGCCGTCGCCGGTGACCGCGACCTCCGCGGTGCCCGGGCCGTCCATCGCCCACACGAGACCCGTGTGCCGGTCACCTTCGCCGAACCGGACGACGCCGGCCTCGAACTCGTCGTCGTCCGACGGGTACAGCACCGCGGTGGCGCGGGCCAGGTCGCAGGCCGGGTCGAGCTCGTAGTCGTCGGACAGCACCGCGCCGCCCCAGTCCTGGAACGCGGCCGAGGCGCACACGAGCAGCGGGCCGCCCTCGCAGCCGACCCTCGCGACCCAGTTCACGCGGCGCTGAACGTCTCTTCGATGGACCCGCCCAGCGACTCCCCGGTCAGCGGCGCGACGTAGAGCTCGGCGAGCAGCACGTCCGCCAGATACGACGGGTTGACCCCGGCCTCCTTGCGCCCCAGCGCGTGCATCGCCCCGCCGAGCCGCAGCGACGCCCGGACCGCGGCGGCCGGCATGCGGCGGACCTTGCGCGGCCGCCCGACCGCCGCCGCGACCCGCCCGAGCATCTCGTCCCAGGTGAGGTTCTCGTCAGCGACGGGAATGTCCTCGCCGCTGCCCCGCTCCAGCGCGTCGGCGGCCACGACCGCAACGGCCCGCGCCGACGTCACCGCAGTTCCGCCCGCCGGGGCGAGCAGCGGGGAGCCCGACCTCGCCCACTTGTCCAGCGGTCCCGCCCAGTTCGGCAGCCGGTCCCCCGCCCGCCCGAACACGAACGGCAGCTCCAGCACGGCGACGGGCAGCTGCGGCCCGGCCGCGGTGCGCGCCTCCCGGGCCTGCTCGACCCGGCAGCGGATGTACGCGTGCCGCTGCGTCAACCGCAGCTCGGGATGCAGACGGTCCCAGTACGTGTAATACGACCCCATCACGACCCCGCGGGTGAGCCCCTCCTCCCGGGCCGCGGTGAACAGCCGCACCACGGGGTCCACGATGTCGCGGCGGAACTGCGGAAGGATCGGCTTGCGCAGCGGCTTCTGCTCGTCGGTGCGAGCCGCGAACACCACCCCGTCATGCCCTGCGAGCACCGCCCGCAACCGGTCCCCCGGCGCGCTCTCCATGTCGAGCAGGTGGTCCACCCCGGGCTGCGCGCTGCGCGCCACGGTCGTCACCTGGTGTCCCCGCTCGCGGAGCACGTCCACGACGTGCGCCCCGATCAACCCACTGCCACCCACCACGAGAATCCGCACGCCGAATCCTGCCCGTCTCCCCCACCCACTTGTCAACCTCCGATTCCCGGCCGGACCTGCCGAGGGCCAGGCGACCCGTGCTCCGGCCGAGCCGAGCGAACCACCGGCGGCGGCTATTTGACGGCGCCCGCGGTGAAGCCGTTGTAGATGAAGCGTTGCAGGGCCAGGAAGGCGATCAGCGTCGGGATGATGACGAGGATGACGCCGGCTGAGATGACCTCCCATTGTGCGCCGAACGGGCCTTTGAAGCGGTACAGCGACGTCGAGATGACCCCCAGCTCCTGCGAGGGCATGTACAGGAAGGGGATGTAGAACTCGTTGTACATGGCGATGCCCTTGATGATGACGACGGTCGCGATCGCGGGTTTCAGCAGTGGCAGGATGATTTTCCAGTAGATGCCGAACGCGGTGGCGCCTTCCATCGCGGCGGCCTCGTCGAGCTCGCGGGGGACGCCGCGCAGGAACTGCTGGAAGATGTAGATGGAGATGATGTCGGTGCCGAGGAAGAGGACGATCGCCGACCAGCGGGTGTCGTAGAGGTCGAGGGCGTCGACCACCTTGAACGTCGCGACCTGGGTCGTCACGCCGGGCACCAGGGTGGCCAGGAGGAACAGGGCGACGACCACCCCGCGGAGGCGGAACCTGAAGCGGTCGATGGCGTAGGCCGCCATCGACCCGATGAGGACGGTGCCGGCGAGCGAGACGGCCATGATGACGGACGTGTTCACGAAGCCGCGGAGCATGTGCCCCTTGGTGAACGCCGTGGCGTAGTTGTCGAAGTTGAACCAGTCGCCGGGCGGGTCGAAGGGCCCGCTGGTGAGGTATTCCTGGTTCGTCTTCAACGATGCCATCACCAGGACGACCGGCGGCAGCAGCACCACCAGGGAGGCGCCGATCAGCGACAGGTACTTGAGCAGCCGGCCGATCACGTCAGGTCCACCTTCTCGTCGGGTGCGATGCGGCGCTGCAGCCACGTCACCAGCAGGATGATGAGCAGCAGCACGACCGCCATCGCCGAGGCGAGACCGAGCTTGTAGTACTTGAAGGCCATGTTCACGGTCTGGATGACGAACGTCTCGCTGTCGTTGGCGCCGCCGGTCATGATGAACGGGATCTCGAAGACCGAGAGCGAGCCGGAGATCGCGAGGATGAACGACAGTCCGACGATCGGCCGGATGCCCGGCAGGATGATGTGCAGGAACTGGTCCCAGCGGTTCGCGCCGTCGAGTTCCGCGGCCTCGTACAGGTGCGCGGGAATCGACTGGATGGCGCCGAGGAACAGCACGAAGTTGAGTCCGAGATAGCGCCAGACCGAGGTGCCGGCGAGCGAGTAGTTGACGACGGCGGGGTCGCCGAGCCATTGCTGGGTGGCGCCGCCGAGACCGACCGCCGACATCGCCGAGTCGAGGGTGCCGCCGGGCTGGAAGAAGAACAGGAAGATCATGCCGATGGCGACGCCGTTGATGAGGTACGGGAAGAAGAGCACGCCCTTGAACAGGTTCCGGAACCGCGTGTTGAAGCTCAGGATCGTGGCGAAGTACAGGGCGAGCACGATCTGCACGACGGACGCGCCGATGTAGTACAGGCTGACCTTCAGCACCCCGAAGAGCTCGGGCCGGGTGGCGATCTCGACGTAGTTGCCGAATCCGACGAACTCCCGGCTGGGGCTCAGCCCGTCCCAGGACGTGACGCTGTAGCCGAACATGTTCACCACCGGGACGTAGGTGAACACGACCAGGAACGTCAGCGGCGCGACGAGAAACAGGTAAGGCGTCAGCGTGCGCCTCATGAAGTCCTCCAAGAAACGCGTGCGGCCCCAAGCGCTGGGGCCGCACGCCGAATGCGTCTACTTGAGCTTCGCCCGGGTGTCGGCCCATTTCTTGTTCAGGTCGGCGAAGATCTGCTCCTTCGTCTCCTTCTTCGCGCCGCGCGCCGCGTCGACGAGCCGCTGGCGGTACTTGCCGTCGAACAGCGCGATCTCCGCCGTGTTGCCGATCTTGTCGGCGAGCCCTTCCTCGCCCTTCGGCGCCGGGTTCAGCTCGATGAACTCCGTCTTCGCCGCCTGCAGGTCGGCGAGGGAGGCCGGCAGCTGCGCGCTGGTCACCACGGACACGCCGCCCTGGTCGGTGGCGTAGTTCGACTCGTCGGCGAACCAGTCGACCCACGCCCGCGCGGTCGCCTTGTTCTTCGAGTTGACGTTGATGCCGTTCTTGTAGTCGCCGCCGACGACCGTGTGGAACTTTCCGCCGACCTGGTTGGGGAACGGCCAGTAGCCGATGTCGTCCTTGCTCGCGGCGGCCGCCTGCATCTGCACGACGGACCAGGAGCCGAGCATCATCGTGGCGATCTTCCCGGTGCCGAGCAGGCCCTTGGACTGCTCCCAGTTCGTCGTCGTCGGGTCCGCCTCGGTGTAGCCGCCCTTGACCGCGTCGAAGAGCAGCGAGTCGATGATGTACTGCTCCTTGCCGGGGCTCCACGGCGCGTCGTCCTTGGCGAGCTTCGTCGCCGCCTCCGGGTCGCCGCTGACCGCGCCGCGCACGCCTTCCCACTGGCCGAGCGGCCAGCCGTCCTTGTAGTTGGTGTACAGCGGGGTCACGCCCGTCTTGTCCTTGATGGCCTTCAGCGCCGTCAGGAACTCCTCCGGCGTCTTCGGCGGCTCGGTGATCCCGGCGGCGGTCCACACCTTTTTGTTGAACACGTAACCCTGGGCGTTGCCGGTGATCGCGAGGCCGTAGACCTTGCCGCCGAACGTCTGCTCCGAGCGCACGAAGCGATACTTGTCCTTGAGCTCGTCGACGGTGCCGAGGGGCTCGAAGAACAGCGGGAGCTGATCGGCGGTGACGGAGTTGGGGATCGGCAGCACGTCGCCGTAGTTCTTCGTGTTCATCCGGACGCGCACCTCCCCCTCGTAGTCGGTGATCGCCTCGAACTTCACGTTCGTGCCGGGATATTTGGCCTCGAACTTCTTCTTGTACTCGGGCAGGACGGTGTCGACGAGGTCGGTCCGCTGCGTCAGTACCGTGATGTCACCGGCGATCTTGCCGTCGCCGCCGCTGCCGGCGTCGTCCCCGCAGGCGGTGAGGACGAGGGACGACACGGCGAGCAAGGCGATGAGGTGCCGCTTCATATGCGCGGGTACCACCTTCCGATTCGTGGGGTGTTATCGGTCGTGCCGCACAGGTGCCAAGCTCGGAACGCATTCACTGAACCGGATAAGTTTCATCAAGGTAGGCCCGCACCCTGACCCTGTCAATCCCACGGCGCGCAGCACGCTCCCGCTCATCCCGCGACGCCGGCGGCACCATGCCGGGCGCTCCGGCACGACCACACTGAAGCGCATAATCAGGCAGGCGGCACAACGGAAACCGCCCGCGGAGACCGTCGGTCTCCGCGGGCGGCGGGGGTGGGCAAGGCCTATGAACGGACGGGTTCGGGTTCGTCGGCGAACTGGGTGCGGTAGAGCTCCGCGTACCGGCCGCCCGCGGCGAGCAGCTCGGTGTGCGTGCCGCGCTCGGCGATCCTGCCGCCCTCCACGACGAGGATGAGGTCGGCCGCCCGCACGGTGGACAGGCGGTGCGCGATGACGACGGCCGTGCGGCCGCTCAACGCTTCGGCGAGCGCCGCCTGTACCGCGGCCTCCGACGTCGAATCGAGGTGGGCGGTCGCCTCGTCGAGCACCACCACCTGCTGACCGGCCAGCAGCAGCCGGGCGATCGTGAGGCGCTGCCGCTCGCCACCGGACAGGCGGTAGCCGCGCTCCCCGACGACGGTGTCGAGGCCGTCGGGGAGCGCCTCGACGAGCTGGTCGAGGCGGGCCCGGCGCAGGACCGCCCAGAGCTCGTCCTCCGTCGCGGTGGGCCGGGCGAGGAGCAGGTTGGCGCGCACCGACTCGTGGAACAGGTGGCCGTCCTGGGTGACCATGCCCAGCGTGGCCCGGATCGCGTCGGCGGTCAGGTCCCGCACGTCCACGCCGGCCAGGCGCACGGCGCCGGAGTCCACGTCGTACAGGCGGGGCAGCAGCTGCGCGATGGTCGACTTCCCGGCGCCGGACGAGCCGACCAGGGCGATCATCTGCCCCGGTTCGGCCTTGAACGACACGCCGTGCAGGACCTCGACGCCGCCGCGGGTGTCGAGGGTCGCGACCTCCTCCAGGGAGGCGAGGGACACCTTGTCGGCGGCGGGGTAGCCGAAGCGGACCGCGTCGAACTCCACCGACACCGGGCCGGCGGGGACCGTGCGGGCGCCGGGCTTCTCCGCCACCAGGGGACGCAGGTCGAGGATCTCGAAGACGCGTTCGAAGCTGACCAGGGCGCTCATCACCTCGACCCGGGCGCTGGCGAGGGCGGTCAGCGGCGCGTACAGCCGGGTCAGCAGCAACGCGAGCGCCACCACGGCACCCGCGTCCAGGCTCCCCTTCAGGGCCGCGACGCCGCCGACGCCGTACACGAGGGCGAGGGCGAGCGCCGACACGACCGTCAGGGCCGTGACGAACACGGTCTGGTTCATGGCGGTGCGGATGCCGATGTCGCGGACCCGCCGGGCCCGCGCCGCGAACTCCGCCGACTCGTCCGCCGGTCGCCCGAACAGCTTGACCAGGGTCGCGCCCGGTGCGGAGAAGCGCTCGGTCATCTGGGTGCTCATCGCCGAGTTGTGCGTGGCCGCCTCCCGCTGCAGCCGGGCGAGCCGAGCGCCCATCCGCCGGGCGGGCAGCACGAACACCGGCAGGAGCAGCAGCGCCAGCACCGTGATCTGCCACGACAGGCTCACCATCACCGCGAGCGTCAGCGACAGCGTGACGATGTTGCTCACGACGCCGGACAGGGTGCCACTGAACGCCCGCTGAGCGCCGATGACGTCGTTGTTGAGCCGGCTGACCAGCGCGCCGGTGCGCGTGCGGGTGAAGAACGCGACCGGCATGCGCTGCACGTGGTCGAACACGGCGGTGCGCAGGTCGAGGATCAGCCCCTCGCCGATCTTCGCCGACAGCAGCCGGGCGAGCAGCCCGACCCCGGCCTCGACCAGCGCGATGACCGCGATGAGCACGGCGAGGGTCACGACGGTGTCGCGCGATCCGCCACCGACGATGGCGTCGACGACCCTGCCGGCCAGCACCGGGGTGGCGACCGCGAGCAGCGCAGCCACGACGCTCAGGGACAGGAACCCGGCGAGCCGGGCCCGGTGGGGGCGGGCGAAAGCGACGATGCGCCGCAGGGTGACGGCCGAGAACGGCCGCCGGTCCTGGGTCGCATGGGAGGCTTGATACATCTGGTTCCAGGCGGTGACTTCCATGCTCACGTCCGCCACCGTACGACCTCGAGTGTGGTTGAGGTCCAGTCGGCTTGACCTTCCCCCTACTGGAACGGGTTCTAATGAGCGGCATGACACCGGGCGTGACCATCGGGGAGTTTTCGCGGCTGTGCCACCTCAGCGCCAAGACGCTGCGGTACTACCACGACATCGCACTGCTGGTCCCGGCCGGCGTCGACGAGGACACCGGGTATCGGCGGTACGCGCCCGGCCAGGTCGACGACGCGCACCTCATCCGGCGGTTGCGCGACCTCGACATGCCGATCGCGGAGATCCGCACCGTGCTCGCCGAGCCCGACCCGGCGGCGCGGCAGGACACCCTCGCCAGGCACCTGGACCGGATGGAGGCCTCGCTCACCCGGACCCGGGAGGTCGTCCTGTCGCTGCGGCGGCTGCTGGGGGCCGCGCCCTCGCTGCCCGTGCGGCACCGGCTCGCCCCGGGATCGCCGGTGCTCCGCGTGTCGGCGCGGATCTCCCGGGACGAGGTGTCGGCGTGGTGCGGGCAGGTCTTCCCGCAGCTCTACGGCACCCTCGCGGAGCTGCGCACCGACCCGGCCGGGCCCTCCGGGGCGACCTACTCGTCCGAGTTCTTCGCGGGCGAGACCGGGGAGGTCATGGCTTTCGTCCCGGTTCCCGCGGCCGCGGTACCGCCGGGCGACGACCGCTTCGGGTTCCTGCCGCCGCGCCGGTACGCCGTGGCCGTGCACAACGGGCCGTTCGCCGACTGCGACACCACGTACGGACGGCTCGGGCTGCACGTGGCCTCGCACGACACCGCACTGCCCGACCCGATCGCCGAGGTCTACCTCGTCGGTCCTGACGACACACCGGACCCGGACGAGTTCCGGACCGAGATCTGCTGGCCCATCGCCTGATCGCTTTGTCGCTCCATCGCTTAGGGGTGTTTTTCCGAATGTCTGATCTCGCCATCGCCCACGTCACCGTCGACTGCGCCGACGCGGCGCTGCTCGCGGGCTTCTACGCCGCGCTGCTGAACAGCACCGTCGACCCCTCGCCGACCCCGTTCTTCGCCACGGTCGGCCGCACCACGGGCGCCCAGCCGGCGCTCATGTTCATCCAGGTGCCGGACAGGACCCCGGGCAAGAACAGCATCCACCTGGACCTGCACACCAGCGACCTGCCGGGCGCCGTCACCCGGGCCGTCGGCCTCGGCGCGAAGCACGTCGCGGACTTCTCCGAATACGGCGTCGTCTGGACAACATTGTCGGACCCCGAGGGTAACCTCTTCGACATCGGTGCCAGCTGATCGGATCTCGGGGGTCTGTGCCGTGGGTCGGTTTCTCGAGCTCCACCAGTCGGGCTGTTTCCTGCTGCCCAACGCGTGGGACGTGGGCAGCGCCCGGCTGCTCGAGTCGGCCGGCTTCCCCGCCGTCGCGACGACGAGCGCCGGGATCGCGTTCTCCCTCGGCCGGCCCGACCACGACTTCTTCACCGAGCACGGCCCGCGCGGCCGCCTCGACCGCGACACCATGCTCGACCGGGTCCGGCAGATCGCCGCGGAGATCGCGGTGCCCCTGAGCGCCGACCTCGAAGACGGCTTCGGCCCCTCACCCGACGCGGTGGCCGCCACGATCACGACGGCGGTCACCGCCGGCGCCGCGGGCGGCAACATCGAGGACTTCACCGGCGACCGCACCACCCCGCTGCACGACCTCGCCCTCGCCACCGACCGCATCCACGCCGCCCGCGCCGCCGCCCCCTCCGACGAGTTCGTGCTGGTCGGCCGCACCGACGCACTCCTCGTCGGCGGCACCCTCACCGACGCCGTCACCCGCGCCAACGCCTACCTGGCGGCCGGCGCCGACTGCGCCTTCGTCCCGGGCGCCGCCGACGCCACGACGATCGGCACCCTGGTCCGCGAGCTCGACGGCCCGCTCAACGTCGTCATGGGCCTCACCGGCGGCGCCCTGTCCCTCGCCGACCTGCGCGCCCTCGGCGTCCGGCGGGTGACGATCGGCGGCAGCCTCGCCCGCTCCATGTATCACCACCTGCGCCGCGCGGCCCAGGAGCTCGCCGAGCACGGCACCTTCACCTACGCCGACGACCAGATCTCCCAGTCCGACCTCAACGACCTCTTCCGCCCCCGCTGACCACGGACGCCTCACCGCAGCCCGCCCGCGCCGCGCCACACGGACGCGCGCAGGTCGCTCGGCACCATCTCCGGCGCCCGCCACCTGCACGCCCCGGGGGTCCTGCGCGCTTCCACCAACCACGCCGCACGGACGCGCGCAGGTCGCTCAGCACCATCTCCGACGCCCGCCACCCTCACCGCCCGGAAGGCCCCCGCGGTTTCACCAGCCACGCCTCGCCACACAACCGCCCGCGCGCGCCCCACACCGGGCAGACACCCGCAACTCGCCCGGCACCATCTCCGGCGCCGGCGACCACATGCCGGGAGGTCGACGCGCCCTCACCAACCACACCTGCACGCGCATGCCCACGCCGCACGGACGCCCGTAGCTCGCTCGACGCCATCTCCGACGCCGGTCACCCTCACGTCCAGGAGGCCCCGCACGCCCTGACCAACCACGTCCCACAACCGCCCGACCACACTCACCACGCGGACATCCGCCCACGCGCGGTCGCCAGTGACGAACGCCGGCAACAACCGATCACCCAGCCGCCCGCCATGCCCTGCGCGAGGCTCCCCGCCCGGCCCTGCGTGGAGGTTGCCGCCAGGACGGCGTGGAGGACGCCACCCCGGGGGCGGTGCGGAGCGGACGCCCGGCGCTCGCCACCCACTCAAGGGGAGCCGCACGGAGCACGCCGGCCCAGACGGTGCGGTGTGTTCGCTGTCCACGGCGGTGCAGAGGGGCCGACCTCGCCGAGATCCCGAGGCGTGACGCAGCGCCGTCCTCGAGACCGGCGTGGCACACGGTGTCTTCGGGCAGGCCGTTCCGCCGGTGACGCCGCAGGTGAAGCGCCGCGGCCGGGGGTGCGGTGGGCTCTCCCGCACAAGGTCCCGGACCCGCGGGCCTCTCGTCAGGGTTCGAGGGCCTCGGCGAGCGGGTGGCCCGCGGCTTCGGTGTCGAGCTGCAGGCGGCGCAGGGCGTCGACGTACGCCGCGGGCGGGGCGCCGTGCTGGAGGCCCAGTGTGATCGCCGTTGCGAGGGCGTCGGCGAGGCCGGCCAGCTCCGAGCCGTGCACGCCGGCGCGCAGGTCGACCCGGCGCAGGGTGCCGTCCAGGCCGTGGCCCGTGGTCATCACGCCCGGGACGCCGGCGATCGTGAAGTCCACCGTGCAGCCGGTGGTGTGCCGCTCCCGCTGTCCCGGCACCGACGAACCCCGTGTCACACCCGTCATCGTTCCACCCCGTCCGGTTTCCGGCCGGTCCCCGAGGACCGGCGACGTCCCGAACCGTAGGGCACCCGGGGCCGGACCGACAGCACCGACACGGCCCGGTGTCGAACACCCGATCGACACGCCGTGCGACACGCGGCGGGAAGGCCTGCGACCCTACGGCGCCGGGGGCATCGTCGTCGGCCTGGCCGAGCACCTCACCTGACGACCGTCGCGCCGCACGACGTTCAGGTGCGGCGGCGGTACCAGCAGCGGCAACGTCGCGAGGAGCCACTCCGGCGGGACCAGAGGCCCTCCGGTCCGGGCGGCGCAGCCGGGGCACACCGGCAGGTGCCGGGCGATCCGCTTGCGCCACAACGGATCCGGCTCCCCGTCCCATCCCGCGGTCAGCTCCCGCAGCAGACCGCACCGCGGCGAGGCCCGCAGCGCGGCGACCACCCGGCGGGCGGTGTCGAGCTGCTCCCGCATGCGCTGCACCCGCACCGCCACGTGCGGCACCGGCAGCGCCACCGCGGCGGCGACGTCCGCCCTACCGAGGTATCCGCCGGTCTCCAGCCACCAGAGTGCCAGCAGCTCCCGGTACGACGGGTTCAGCCACCGGGAAGCGGACGCCACCTGCCGCTGCTCGTGCGTCAGCGCCTGCCGCAGCAGGACCAGCCGCTCGACGCGGGGGCCGGGCCCGGGGGCGGTGTGGCGACCGTCCCGCGTGAGCCGCTGCCGGTGGGCGGCGCCGCGCGCGTCAGCGAGCTGCCGCATCGCGATCGTCACCGCCCAGGCGCGCAGCCGCGCCGGGTCGCGCACCGCCGCCAGTCCCGTCACCACCCCGAGCATCGCGTCCCGCACGATCTCCTCGACGTCCAGGTCCCGGTCCGCGGCGCGGCCGACCACGCTGTACACCAGCGGCAGACACCGCGCGGCGAGCTCACGCATCGCGTCGTGGTCCCCGCCGCGGGCCGCCGTCACGAGCTCGTCGTCCCGCCGTTCCGGTGCGTCCACTGCCTGCTCCCGCACTGTCGCGGACGCCGGGCGGCGTCCCCTTCACCGGCAACAGACCGGAACCCGGCCCCCCGGATAACACTTTCTCCACCCGGCCGGGAGGATGCGGGGATGGCGGAGCAGGTGTGGGACGGGACGACGCAGTCGACGGCGCAGGAGCGGCACCGGCTCGCCGACCTCGCGAAACGCTACGACTGGCCCGGCGTGCTGGCGCTCCTGGCGGAGCATCCCGGCCTGGTCAACGCGACCCGTCCCGGCGGCACGTCATGGTTCGCGCCGCTGCACCAGGCCGCGCACGGCGGCGCGCCCGCGGAGGTCGTCGAGCGGCTCGTCGGGCTCGGCGCCTGGCGCGGGCTGCGGACCGCCGCCGGGGACCGCCCCGCCGATCTCGCCGGGCGGGCGAAGCACCCGCACCTCGCCACGCTCCTGGAGCCGCCCCGACGGGCCGACGTGCCGATCACGACGTTGCGGCGGATCCAGGTGTACTGCCATGCCGTCATCCGGGCACGGCTCCAGCACCTCGTCGACGAGCAACGGCTGCGGCTGCCGGAGCTCGAGGTCCTGCTCGAGCTCGACGACCCGCGGATGACGTTCCGGGTGCCCGGCGCGCACGGCGCGTTCGAGCTCCGGCTGCGGGCCGCCGGGCCGGACACGACGCTGACCGTCGACGTGTTCGGCGACCGGCACGAGGTCACCGCCAGGGAGGTCCGCGTGCGCCCGCACCCGGCGCCGGACCTCGTCGCCGTGCCGGGTGAGGGCGCCGGGTTCGCGGAGCTGGTGCGGTTCGCTCACACGTACAACGGCTATGACCTGCACGGCGGCTCCCCCGGGCTGGCCGAGCTGGTGGTCGCGGCGCGGGAGCGGTGGCAGCGCACCGGCGACCTGCCCGGCGACGTCGACGAGCTGCGCGCGTGCCTGTTCTTCCAGCAGCGGTCCCACTACTGGGACGGCGGCCTGTGGGACTTCGGGACCGAGCCGTTCGTCGTCGCGCTCCTCGACCGGATCCGCGGGCTGTCCGGCGGCACCGCGCCACGCCGGTCCGTGCCGTCCTGACGGCACCGACCGGTCCGGCGAGACGCTACGCGCCCTGCTGCCGCTTGCGCAGCGCCTCGATCGCCTTGTCCGCGTGCGCGTCCATGCGGATCTCGCTCCTGATGACGTCGAGGACCCGGCGGTCGGTGTCGATGACATACGTGACGCGCTTCGTCGCGGTCAGCCCGAGCAGGCCGCGGCCCAGCCCGAACCGCGCGCGGACCGTGCCGTCCCTGTCCGACAGCAGCGGATAGCCGAGCCGGTGCCGGGTCGCGAACTCGGCCTGCCGCTCGACCTCGTCGCCGCTGATCCCGACGGGGTGCCCGCCGACGGCCCTGATGTCCGCGGTGAGGTCCCGGAAGTGGCACGCCTCGGCGGTGCAGCCCGCGGTCAGCGCCGCCGGGTAGAAGAACAGGACCACCGGCCCGTCCGCGAGCAGCCCGGTCAGCGACCGGGTCACGCCAGTCTCGTCCGCGAGCTCGAAGTCCTCGACGATGTCCCCGACCTTCATGCCGCCCATCATCTCACCCGCGTCCGGCGGGCCCGGCGCAACCCGGCGGGGCGGACAACCCCCTGGGCGGGCTGCGACGATCGCGGCATGCCGAACTCAGGTGAGCCGCCCCGCGGCGCACTCCCCGGGCCGTCCTTCGTCCGCGCGACCGCCGCCGACGTGGCCGACGTCCTCTCCGTCCTCGACGAGGCCGCGGCGTGGCTCACCGCCGGCGGCGTCCGGCAGTGGCCGGCCTGCTTCGACGCCGCCTGGGTCACGCCCGCCGTGCGGCGCGGCGAGACGTGGCTGGTCCGCGCCGGTGACCACACGGCCGGGACCGTCACCCTCGACTGGTCCGATCCACTGTGGACCGACGAGCCCGCACCCGCCGGCTACGTGCACCGGATGGCGGTGCGGCGCCGGTACGCCGGCACCGGCCGCACCATCCTGGCCTGGGCCGCCGGGCAGGCCCGCGACCGCCACGCCACCGCCCTGCGCCTCGACTGCGTCGCCGGCAACGCCGCCCTGCGCGCCTACTACGAGTCCGCCGGCTTCCGGCACCGCGGCGACGTCGAGGTCGGCGGCGCACCCGGCCAGCGCTCCACCGGCGGGACCCGCACCCTCGTCAGCCGGTACGAGCGTCCCCTGTAACCGGCGTCGTCGACGACGTGACCGGTGGTTGCGGGAGGGCACTAGCATCGCGGCTGCCTTCGGCGAAGGGGACCATGACATGCGACCCATCGGATTCGCGCTGCTGCTCGCCGTGGCGGCGCTCACCGGCTGCTCGGGCGGCACCGCCGCCGACCCGGCACCGTCGACACCCACAGCGACACAGGCAGCGACACAGACCGCCGCGGCGGCCAGTGCGACGGCCGTGGCGGCGACGCCCGGCTGCGAGTTCTACCAGGCCGCCGACGCGCGGGCGGTGCTCGGCGGGGAGCTCAAGGGCGCGGCGAAGTTCACCGACAACGAGCCCGGCAAGACCGACACCAGGTTCAACTCGTGTGTGTACTGGTCCGCCGACGACCAGCGGTACGCCAACGTCGGCTACCGCAAGGCGCTCACGGCGGCCGGCGCCACCGACAACCGCAAGCAGTTCACCAGCCAGCGGACGGGCGACGCGGCCGCGGTCGCGGGGCTGGGCAGCGACGCCTACTGGGACACCCCGAACGGTCAGGTCATGGTGCTCGTCGGCGACGACCTGCTGGTCATCTCCACCGGCGTCAAGGACGCGCCGAAGGAGGGCCGCAGCCGCACCGACACGGAGAAGCTCGCCAAGCTCGTCGTCTCCCACCTGCCCGCCTGAGGCGGCGCAAGTTCGTCGCAAGTGATCCGAAAGGTCGCTGCCGCAGGTTCTGGGCAGCGACCTTTCGACTGCTTGGAGGAAACGATGACGGTTCTGGTGACGGGCGCGACCGGCAGCATCGGCGGCGCCGTGACGAGGGCGCTGCTGGCCCGCGGCGCCGACGTGCGGGCGCTGGTCCGCGACGCGGGCCGGATCCCGCTCCTGCCCGCCGGGGCGGTGCCGGTGCACGGCGACCTCGCGGCCGCCCTGGTGGGTGTCCGGGCGGCGCTGTACGTGTCGCCGCACCATCCCGACGAGCTGCGGCTGGCGGAGGCGTTCGCCCGGACCTGCGCGGACCGCGGGGTGCGGGTCGTCTTCGCCGGCGTGTACCTCGGCGGGCGGACCGCCGTGAGCAGGTGGCTGCTGCGCACCGCGCTCGGGCTGGCGCTGTCGCACTACCGCGGCAAGCTGCGGATCGCGCACCTGATGTCCCGCGCCGGTGCGGACGCCGTGGTGTTCGGCCTGCCGAACTACTACCAGAACGACGAGATCGTCCGCGACGACATCCTGGCCGGCGGCTACCCGCTGCCCGTCCACGACAAGGGCGTCAACCGCATGGACCTGCGCGACGCGGCCGAGGTCGTCGCGCGGGCCCTGACGGAGCCCGCGTTCCCGTCCGGCGGGCACGTCCTGTCCGGTCCCGCGTCGATCAGCGGCGCCGGGGCCGCCCGCGTGTGGAGCGACGTCCTCGGCCGCCCGGTCCGCTACGACGGCACCGGCGACTGGCGGGCGGCGCTGGCCCGCCGGCTCGACGGCCAGAAGCTCGACGACTTCCTGCACACCTACGCCCTGCTCGCCAGGCGTGGCATGGCCACGTCCGCCCGGGGCGTGGCGGCCACGACCGCGCTCCTGGGCCGCCCGCCCCGCTCCTACGAGACGTACGTCCGCGACACCGCCGACCTGTGGCAGGCCACCCGGCGGCGGGGGTGAGCGCCGGTCAGGGGCAGTCAGGGGCAGTCAGGGGCGGTCAGGGGCGCAGCGCGAGCTTGCCGGTCGTGGCGCGCGCCTCCATGGCGGCCAGGACCTCGGGCCCCCGTGCCAGGTCGTGGACGACCGGCGCGCCGGGAGCCAGGACACCGGCCGCCCGCAGCGGCTCCAGCTCGGCGAGCAGCGCCGCGTACAGGTCCGGGGCGGCGCCGATCAGCACCCCGAGATGCAGGCCGATGACGTGCACCGGGTGGACGAAGTTCAGCTCCCGGTTGCTGACGGTCGCGTCGCCGCCGGCCACGCCGTAGACGACGACCCGGCCGGTGACCCGCCGGGCCGCGGCGAGAGCGGCCCTGAACGCGGCCCCACCGGCGGACTCCAGCACGACGTCGGCACCCCGTCCGCCGGTGAGCCGCAGCACCTCCGCGGCGACGTCGGCCCGTGCGTCGACCACGTGCGCCGCGCCGAGCGCGCGGACCAGGTCGTGCTTGCCCGCGGACGCGGCGGCGATCACCGTCGCGCCGCGGTGGACGGCGATCCTGACCGCGGCCTGCCCGACCCCGCCGGCGGCGGCCTGGATCAGCACGGTCTCGCCGGCGGCGACGGTCCGCAGCGCGGCGAGCGCCGTGACCCAGTTCAGCACGAGACCGAGGGCCTGCTCGTCGGTCCAGCCGCCGGGGACCGGTACCAGCGCGGCGGCGGACAGCACCATGAACTCGGCGAACGCCCCCGGCCCCAGGCCGATGACGTGCTCGCCGGGCTGCACGGCGGTGATGGACGGGCCGGTGGCGACGACCTCACCGGCGGCCTCGAACCCGGCGATGTACGGCGCCGCCGGCCCGCCCTCGTAGGTGCCGCGGGCCTGATGACGTCGGCGAAGTTGACGCCCGCCGCGCCGACGCGGATCAGGACCTCACCGGGTCCCGGGACGGGCACCGGGGCGTCGACGAGCCGGAGGTCGGAGGGGCCGTTCAGGGACGACTGTCGGAGCGCTCGCATGCGGCCGACGGTAGAACCCTCACGGTTGCGTGAGGGTCAACCCCCGCGCGGCCCGCAGGTACGCGGTGAGCGCGTCGTGGTCGCGGGTCAGCCGGGTGATCCGCTGCCGCAGCTGCCCCGCCTGCCGGGCGACCTGGTCGAGGAGGTATGCGCACGGCACCTCGGGCATGAGGTCGGCGGGGCCGTCGAGGTAGGGCAGGACGTCGCGGATGATCCGGGTCGGCAGCCCGTTGTCGATGAGGGCCTTGATCCGCAGCACCGCGTCGACGTCGCCGCCGGCGTAGTCGCGGTAGCCGTTGCCGGCCCGGTCGGGCTTGAGCAGGCCCTCGTCCTCGTAGTGGCGCAGCGCGCGGACGCTGACCCCGGTCCGCCGCGCCAGCTCCCCGATCCTCATCCCTCGAAGCTGGCCGGTCAGGGGCCGCTGAGCAGTCCCCGCAGGTACGCCAGGCCGTCGAGGGCGAGCTGGTCCTGTGTCGGGGCGAGGGGGCGCCAGATGGAGGCGGCGGTGGCGATGGTCTCGTTCTCCGCGGTGAATGACTCGATGCACAGCGCGCCCGTGTAGCCGGTCTTGTCGAGCTCGGCGAGGAACCACGGCCAGTCGAGGTGGTCGCTGCCCGGTGCGCCGCGGTCGGTGCCGCTGACCTGGACGTGCTTGATGAACGGCCCGGCCAGGCCGACCGCCGCGTAAGGGTCCTTCTCCTCGATGTTCATGTGGTACGTGTCGAGCATGATCCCCACGCTGGCCGGCAGACCGTCGATGAGCTCGACCGTCTGCTCCATCGTGTTGACGACGCTGGTCTCGTAGCGGTTCAGCGCCTCGACGCCGATCGACACGCCGCGCTCCCCCGCGTGGTCGGCGACGGGGGCGACGGCGGACCGGAAGTCCGCGTAGCAGGCCCGCCGCTCCGCGGGCGTCATCCGCCAGGTGCGGCCGACGGCGGCGTAGACCGGGCCGCCGACGCAGGGCGCCCCGACGGCCGCCGCCGCGTCGACGCAGGCCCGCAGATAGGCCTGGGTCGACGCGACGGTCGCCGTGTCGGTGCACACCAGGTCGCGCCCGGGTGGGGTGACCGCGCAGACACCCGCGGCGATCACCCCGTGAGCGGCGAGGAGGTCGCTCGTGCGTGCCGGGTCCCAGTCCCCGACCTGTTCGATCGGCAGTTCGACCGCGTCGAAGCCCCACGCCGCGAGGCGCGGCACGATCAGGGCCAGGGCGGCGTCGTCGACGGGTGAGGACCAGATCCAGGGATTGGCACCGATGGCACGCACGATCAGAACCCTACTTCCAGCGTTGGGGGTAGCCGGGCAGGTCTTTGCAGCCGCACATGGCGTAGTGCAGTGGCGGCATGTTGGCGTCGACGTAGCTGTCGAGGTTGTCCTGGGTCACCGTCGGCTGGGGCAGCTTCCACGGGCTGGACACCTGCTCACCGTTGAGGATCTTGATCGCGGCGAGGATCGGGGTGCGCCACTGGTAGGTCGGGTAGGTCGGCGCGATCGCGGTGAGCTTCTTGTCCTTCCACAGCTTCAGGAAGTCCAGCTGGTCCTCACCGTTGATCGGCGGGACGGGCTTGCCGGCGTCCTGGAACGCCTCCACCGCAGCAACCGCCGTCGCACCCGCATCCATCCAGATGCCGTCGATCGTGCCGTACCGCTGGATGTAGTCGTTGACGATCTTCTTCGTCTTCGCCGGGTCACCATCAGTGAACTCGACCCCGACGACGTTGACCTTCGCCTTGTCGAACTGGACCTTGGCGGCGGACCAGCGGGTCTCCAGGACGTCGACGCCGGGCAGGATACGCAGCGCGAGGACCTTACCGCCGGGCTTGACCTTCTCCGACAGGAACGACGCACCGACATGCCCGAAGCCGTAGCCGCCGATGGGGTTGATGAACGTGACCGGGCACTTCGTGTCCACGCCGCGGTCGAACACGATGACCGGCAGGCCCTTGGCGCAGGCGGCCTCGACGGCCGGGGTCAGCGTCGCGGTCGTGTTCGGCGACACGATCAGCGCATCACAGCCCTTACCGAGCAGGTCGTTGATGTCCGCGATCTGCTTGCTGTCCTTACCCTCGGCGTCGACGTGGACGAACTCCTTGATGTTCGCCTTCTGCGCCTCGACCTCAGCCTGCATGACCTTGTAACCAACCTGCCGCCACGGGTTGTTGAGCGCGGCGTTGGAGAAGCAGATCTTGTACGGGCCCGCCTTCTTGTACTTCGCGGTGTCGACCATCTTCGGGTTCAGCACCTGCTCCCACGGCTTGTCGGCGGGGCCGGTCGCGGTTGCCTGCAGCAGCGACAGCTCATTGTCGTAGTCCGCCTGCACGAAGAACTTCGACTGCTCACCGGTGCCAGAGCCGGCCGCGGCACTGGACGACGCGGCACCGGAAGCCGTGGTGGTGGGCTCGTCGGTGGCGCAGCCGGTCAGGATCAGCAACGCCGCCGTCATTGTCGCGGCGACGTACGTGTTTCGTCTCACGTGTTCTCCTAGGGATGGGGTGTTGGGGAGCGCGCCTCAGCGGCGGCGCAGTGCTCCGACTGCGACGGCGATGAGGATGATCAGGCCCTGGACGGTGGACCGGAGGGCGCCGGAGACGCCGTAGAAGTTGAGGAGCGCGAAGAGCGTCTCGAGGGTCAGGGCGCCGAGCATGGCGCCGACGACCGCGCCGCGGCCGCCGCCGAGGACGACCCCGCCGAGGACGACGGCGGTGATGGCGCCGAACTCGAGTCCCGCGCCGGCCTGGAACGACACGCCGCTGTAGCCGCCGAGCAGGATCGCGGCGACGGTGGCGAAGACGCCGCTGAGCACGAACGCGGTCGTCTTGGTGCGCCAGACCCGGATGCCGGTGAGCTCCGCGGTGCGCGGGTTGCCGCCGACGGCGACGAGCGTGCGGCCGAAGTCCGAGCGCATGACCGCGACCGCGACGGCGGCGACGCCGAGCAGGATGAGCAGCGCGTAGGGCACCCGGCCGAGCAGCGGCACGTCCTCGAACGCGCGCCGGCCGAAGCGGCGGAACTCCTCGGACAGGCCGCCCTTGGGCGCGCCGTCGGACCACAGGTAGACGGCGCCGACGAGGATCAGGTACATGCCGAGCGTCGTGATGAACGACGGCACCTTCAGCAGCGTGGTGACGAGGCCGTTGACGAGCCCGACGACGACGCCGAAGGCGAGCACGACCAGCACCACCGGCCAGGTCTTGGCCGGGTCGCTGTCGATGAGCCGGGCCGCGACGACGACCTGGGCGGTGACCAGCGAGCCGACGGACAGGTCGAACTCGCCGGAGACGATGACGAAGTACTGCCCGGCGGCGAGCAGGATGATCGGCGCGGACCGCCCGATGAAGGACAGCAGCGACGCCGGGGCGAAGAAGTCGGGCTGCCGGATCGCGACCAGCACCAGCAGGATCGCGAGGATGCCGACGATCGGCGCGATCCCGCCGGGCTTCAGGAGGTTGACCCGCTTCCGGGGGGTGGTTTCGGCAACTGCGGTGCTGGTCATGCCGCCGCCTTCCGGGTCGCAGTGCGGCGGCGGTGCATCCGCCGGGCGTAGACGGCCACCGCGGCGATGATGATGACGCCGCGGATGACCTGCTTGAAGAACGCGTCGACCTCGAGCTGGTTGAAGATGCTGTCGATGCTGGCGAGCAGCAGCACGCCGCCGACGGTGCCGAGGACGCCGCCGCGGCCGCCGGCCAGGGCGGTGCCGCCGAGGACGACGGCGGCGATGGACTCCAGGTCGTAGAGGCCTTCGACGCCGACCCGGGGCGCGCCGGAGCCCAGGCGGCTGGCGAGGTAGATCCCGGCGAGGCCGGAGCACAGCGCGCACAGCACGTGGGCGGTGATGAGGATCCGGTCGTTGCGCACGCCGGAGAGCCGGGCCACGTCGGGGTCGCCGCCGACGGCGATGAGGTGGTGGCCGAAGCGGGTGTTGCGCACCGCGAACCAGGCGGCGGCCGCGACGGCGAGCAGCAGCAGGAACGCCACCGGCACCGGGCCGACGCGCTGGTAGCCGAGGCTCTGCACGAAGGCCGGCGCGGTCTTGCCCGCCGGACCGTCGTAGCCGTTGTCGAGGTACCCCTTGAGCAGCAGCCCGACGCCGACGGTCGCGATGAACGCGTTGATCCGCAGCTTCGTCACCAGCAGCCCGTTGAGCAGCCCGATGGCGGCGGCGACGAGCAGCACCAGGCCGAGCGCCGGCAGGATGTTCCCGTCGCTGCCCGCCATGGTCTCGGCCGCCACCAGGGTGCTGATGCTGATGACGTACGCGACGGAGAGGTCGAGCGATCCGGCCAGGATGACCAGGGTCTGCCCGACGGCGACGAGGCCGAGGCCGGTCGCGACGTGCAGCAGGCTGACGACGGTGGACTGGTTGAACAGCGACCCGCCGTCGATGGCGACGACGATCCAGCCGATCGCCAGGGTCAGCGCGAGGGCGATGTAGACCCCGCGGGCGGGCCCGGCAGCGGATGCCTTGAGCCGGATCGCGGTGGTCTTCGCCGGTACGGGCGGGGCCACGGTCACGCGTTCACCTCATCTACGGTCAGTGCGCCGGTCGCGAGCCCGACGACGTCCTCTTCGCTCGCGCCGGCGGGCAGCTCCCCGGCGATGACGCCGTCGCGCATGACGACGATCCGGTCGCTCATGCCGAGCAGCTCGGGCAGCTCGGAGGAGATCATCAGCACCGCGGCGCCGTCGCGGGCGAGCTTGCGGACGAGGTCGTGGATGGCGGACTTCGCGCCGACGTCGATGCCGCGGGTCGGCTCGTCGAACAGCAGGATCTTCGGGCCGACGGCGAGCCAGCGGGCGAGGACGACCTTCTGCTGGTTGCCGCCGGACAGGAAGCGGATCTCCTGGTCGTCGCCGGCGGCGTGCACCTCGACGGCCTTGAGCAGGTCGCGGATCTTCGTCGTGCGGTCGGTCCGGCCGCGCATCGAGAACAGCCCCGAGGGGAAGACGGCACGGCCGGCGAGCAGGGCGTTGTCGAGGACGGACTGACCGGCGACGATGCCTTCGCCCTTGCGGTCCTCGGTCACGTATGCGATGCCGGCCCGGATCGCCGCGCGGGGCGAGCGCAGCTGCACCCGGGTGCCGTCGAGCTCGACGGTGCCGCCGGTGAACGGGTCGGCGCCGAAGATCGCCCGGGCCAGCGCGGAGCGGCCGGAGCCCTGCAGGCCACCGATGCCGAGGATCTCCCCGGCGCGCAGCTCGACGCCGACGTCGCGCAGCTTGTGGTTGGATCCACTGTGGACGGCGAGGCGGACCGCGCCGATGTCGCCGGGCGCCGCCCGCGGCGGGTAGTAGCTGGCCAGGTCGCGGCCGACCATGTGCTTGACGAGCTGGTCGCCGGTGGTGCCGGCGGTGGGAAGGGTGGTGACCCGCCGGCCGTCCTTGAGCACCGTGATCCGGTCGGACAGGTCGAAGACCTCGGTGAGGCGGTGCGACACGTAGAGCAGCCCGATGCCGCGCTCCTGCAGGCGGCGCACCAGGGCGTAGAGCAGCTCCACCTCGTGGTCGGCGAGGGCGGCGGTCGGCTCGTCCATGATGAGCAGGCGCGCGTCGAGGGCGAGGGCCTTGACGATCTCGACGACCTGCTGCTGGGCGACGCCGAGGCGGCCGACCTTCACCCCCGGGTCGAACGACGTCTCGCCGGCGGCGGCGAGCAGCTCCGCGGTGCGCTCGTGCATGGCCTTGCGGTCGACCAGGCCGCGCCTGACCGGCTCGTGGCCGAGGAAGACGTTTTCGGCGACGGTCCGCTCGGGCAGGAGGTTGAACTCCTGGTGGATGATGCCGATGCCGGCGGCCTGCGCGTCGCGCGGGCCCTTGAAGCTCACCGGCCGGCCGTCGAGCTCGATCGTGCCGCCGTCGGGCGTGTACACCCCAGAGATGATCTTCATGAGGGTGGACTTGCCGGCACCGTTCTCGCCGACGACGGCGTGCACCTCGCCGGCGTGCACGTCGATGTCCACATCGGACAGCACGCGCACGCCGAGAAAGGACTTGCCGATCCCACCGAGCCGTAGCAGCGGGGGCGTTTCAGCCATGCCAAACCCCTAACTTACCGTAACCATCGAAGACAATCATGATTGCGGTCGAGCATCGGTGGAGCACTCAGCGTGGGGACTTTCGCCTTTGAAGTCCGTAACTTTTGCTGGTTTCAACTAAAGGTCGCGGAGAGCAGACTAAATGTTTCGATGTTCCGCCGCAACGGCGCAACGACACCGAAACAAAGCCGTTGCCCAACCTCCGCCGATCGACCGATGCCAGCAGGCCGGACGGGCGAGTCCACGGAGAGCGCTTCCCCGCCCCTCTGGCTCACGAGATGGCTTTTACCTGCTGGTACGGGCGAACATATTGACATCAGAAGATGGCTTCAGCACGCTTGGCGACGCGGCCACGGCCCGGGAACGTTGAGCGTGACTGTCCGTTGTCGCCGAACCGCTCCCGGAAAAATTGTTATGCCGATTCGCGCAATGGACCGCTCCGCGGCGGGATCTTGACACCATCGCCTTCCGTCGACACTGTGGTGGGCCGATGCACGACCTCCGCATTCATGACAGCGATTGTGGGACCTGATATGCACGGCGGACCGGCACCCCGGCTGCGGAAGCCGCCATCCGTGCCGCCCGTGACCTTCCGGGGTGACTATGCGCCGCTGGTCATCGCCGCGCAGGCCGGCAGCAGGGACGCGCGTGACGAGTTGATCTCGGCGTGTCTGCCCCTGCTGTACAACATCGTCGGCCGGGCCGTGGGCAGGCCCGCCGATGTGGACGACGTCGTGCAGGAGACATTGCTGCTGGTGCTGCGGGACCTGCCGGGCCTGCGCAGCCCTGAGAGCTTCCGGCCGTGGCTGGCCGCGGTGGCGATGCATCAGATCGGCAGGCACAGGGACCGCTGGCAGTCCACGGCGGCGCGGACCACCGCGATCGAGGAGGCGGCCGACGTCGCGGACAGCGCGGCGGACATCGAGCGCACGACAGTGCTGCACATGCAGCTCGCCGAGCAGCGACGCCGGTTGGCCGAGGCGAGCCGATGGCTGGATCCGGACGACCGGACCCTGCTGTCGTTGTGGTGGCAGGAGACGGCGGAGCTCATGAGCCGCGCCGAGGTGGCCGAAGCCATGGGGGTGAGCGTCGCGCACGCCGGTGTCCGTCTGCAGCGGATGCGCGAGCAGCTGGAGCGATGCCGGGGAATCGTCAGCGCCCTCGCCGCCGAGCCTCGCTGCGCCGGCCTGGACACCGTCGTGTCCGAATGGGACGGGCAGCCGTCGACCGTCTGGCGCAAACGGATCGCCCGGCACGTCCGCGACTGCGCCGTCTGCACCGCGACCACGGCAGACCTGATCAGGATCGACAAGATCATCACCGCCCTCGCCGTGCTGCCCGTCCCGGCCACGCTCATCGCCGCCCTCATGGCCAAGGGCCTGCTTCCGGCGGCCGCGAACTCGTTCGCGCACGCCGCGACCGGCACCGCGCACCTCTCGCTGGCGGGCAAGCTCGCGGGTGCCGTGGCAGCGCATCCCCTCGTCTCCCTCGTCGCGGGCACGGTCGTCGTGGCCGGGATCGTCATCACGCCGATCGCGGTGTCCACGCCACCGGTCGAACCGACGCCCACCCGCGTCGCGGTGCCACCGCCGAGACCTCCGCAACCACCGGTCACCGCCGGGTCCGCGACCAGAGGACCCGCACCGGGCACCCGCGAGCCCACCGCACCCTCGACACCGGGACCGAGCCTTTCCAGCGCCGTGCCGGTCATCGGGCGGACGTGGACGCTGACCGCGGAGCACAGCGGCAAGCTCATGGACGTCGAGGCACATTCCGGCGCCGATCGGGCCCCGGTCATCCAATGGCCCGGGACCGGCGCCGACAACCAGCGGTGGCAGGTCATCGACGCCGGCGGTGGCACCGTCACGCTCAAAGCCGTGCAGTCCGGCAAGTGCCTGGACGTCGCCGGCCGCTCCACCTCCGCAGGGGCCTACCTGCAGCAGTACCGGTGCCACAACGAAGACAACCAGAGGTTCACCGTCACACCGGTGACGACGGCGCCCGCGGGTGTCTACGTCATCAGGAACGTCCTGAGTGGACTGTGCGTCGACGTCTTCGGCAACGCGGCGGACGATGGCGCCCGGCTGGTCCAATGGACCTGCCAGGGCACCACCAACCAGCAGTGGCGATTCACGCAGGCCTGATCGGCGTCTTTACTTCCAGCGTTGGGGGTAGCCGGGCAGGTCTTTGCAGCCGCACATGGCGTAGTGCAGTGGCGGCATGTTGGCGTCGACGTAGCTGTCGAGGTTGTCCTGGGTCACCGTCGGCTGGGGCAGCTTCCACGGGCTGGACACCTGCTCACCGTTGAGGATCTTGATCGCGGCGAGGATCGGGGTGCGCCACTGGTAGGTCGGGTAGGTCGGCGCGATCGCGGTGAGCTTCTTGTCCTTCCACAGCTTCAGGAAGTCCAGCTGGTCCTCACCGTTGATCGGCGGGACGGGCTTGCCGGCGTCCTGGAACGCCTCCACCGCAGCAACCGCCGTCGCACCCGCATCCATCCAGATGCCGTCGATCGTGCCGTACCGCTGGATGTAGTCGTTGACGATCTTCTTCGTCTTCGCCGGGTCACCATCAGTGAACTCGACCCCGACGACGTTGACCTTCGCCTTGTCGAACTGGACCTTGGCGGCGGACCAGCGGGTCTCCAGGACGTCGACGCCGGGCAGGATACGCAGCGCGAGGACCTTACCGCCGGGCTTGACCTTCTCCGACAGGAACGACGCACCGACATGCCCGAAGCCGTAGCCGCCGATGGGGTTGATGAACGTGACCGGGCACTTCGTGTCCACGCCGCGGTCGAACACGATGACCGGCAGGCCCTTGGCGCAGGCGGCCTCGACGGCCGGGGTCAGCGTCGCGGTCGTGTTCGGCGACACGATCAGCGCATCACAGCCCTTACCGAGCAGGTCGTTGATGTCCGCGATCTGCTTGCTGTCCTTACCCTCGGCGTCGACGTGGACGAACTCCTTGATGTTCGCCTTCTGCGCCTCGACCTCAGCCTGCATGACCTTGTAACCAACCTGCCGCCACGGGTTGTTGAGCGCGGCGTTGGAGAAGCAGATCTTGTACGGGCCCGCCTTCTTGTACTTCGCGGTGTCGACCATCTTCGGGTTCAGCACCTGCTCCCACGGCTTGTCCGCAGGACCCGTCGCCGTCGCCTGCAACAACGACAGCTCATTGTCGTAGTCCGCCTGCACGAAGAACTTCGACTGCTCACCCGTGCCAGAGCCGGCAGCAGCGCTGGACGACGCGGCACCGGAAGCCGTCGTGGTGGGCTCATCAGTGGCACAACCGGTCAGGATCAGCAACGCCGCCGTCATGGTCGCGGCGACGTACGTGGATCGTCTCACGTGAACTCCAAGGGGATGCGGTGCCTCGCCAACACTTCGGAGCGTGAGCAGCGAGTTCCATGGCATGGCGATTTCTCCTAACGGTGTGTCACCTCATGGCGTGACCGCATCGCCGAACGCAGCACGCAACGTAGGCATCGAACTTCACATCGCTAGATCTTCCGATTGTCCGCTGCAGCACTTCTGCTGGAGGAGACAAAAGTTTGTGTCCGCCACGTTAAAGGTCGGAGCGCCGACTGGCAATGACGTAACCCGATCAAGACAGAACAGCTACGAAACCGTGCTCTCCGGGCGAAGAAATGGGCTGCGAAAAAGCGTTATGAGCTGCCCATGTGTTGTCCGTATTGACTTCAAAAGGTCTGCCAGAGCAGGCTTGGCGCCGCGAGCCATGGCAGAAGAACCCATCGTTGTGACTCTTCGTCACGGCAGCTGACGTGTCTCCATCCGGTCGATGTCACTGTCCGTCGCGGCGGACGGCAGTCGGCCCGACCGGATCACTCACACGTCGCTCAACCCTGTCCACGGGTGGTGCTGTCGTGCGCCCATGGCCCGCATCGCGTTGTCCCGCCGAGAGGAAACGGCATGCGAAGAAGCACGTTGATCCTGGGCACCATCGTCGGCATGTTGCTGTCGATGGCGCTCGTCAAGCCCGCGGCGGCGGCGCCCGCCTTCCGCGCGCTGGTGTTCACCAAGACCGTCGGGTATCGGCACGACTCGATCCCCGCCGGCATCCAGATGATCCAGCAGCAGGCCGCCGCCAACAACTTCGAGGCGGTGTTCAGCGAGGACTCCGCCGTCTTCACCCCCGCCAACCTGGCCACCTTCGACGTCCTCGTCATGCTGCAGACGTCAGGCATGGTCTTCACCACGGCCGCCCAGCGCTCCGCCGTGGAGGGCTACCTGGCCAGCGGCAAGGGCATCGTCGCGATCCACAACGCCACCGACATGGGCATCGACACCGAATACCCGTGGTGGGACCAGACGGTCAACGCGGGTGCGCACATGCCCGAGCACTCCCCCGGCGTCCTGGCCGGCCAGGCCATCGTCGCGGACAAGTTCCACCCGTCGACCGCGGGTCTGCCGGACCGGTGGAACCGCAGCGAGGAGTGGTACAACTTCGACAAGAACCCGCGCGGCGACGTGCACGTGCTCGTCACCGCCGACGAGCGCACCTACAACCCGGGCGGCCGCGCCATGGGCAGCGACCACCCGATCTCCTGGTGCCGCAACACCGGCGGCGGGCGGGTCTGGACGACCGCGATGGGTCACGCCATCGAGTCCTACAGCGAGACGTTCTTCCGCAACCACGTCCTGGGCGGGATCCGGTGGGCGGCGGGCAACCTCGCGGGCGACTGCGGCGGCACCGTCTGGGGCAACTTCGAGAAGCGCACCCTGGACGACAACACCGCCGACCCGATGGCCCTCGCCGTCGCACCCGACGGGCGGGTCCTCTACGTCCAGCGCGCCGGGCAGGTGCGGATCTTCAAGCCCAGCACCAACACCACCGTCACCGCCGGCACCCTGAGCGTCTACACCGGCGGCGAGGACGGCCTCACCGGCCTGGCCCTCGATCCGAACTTCGCCAGCAACGGGTACGTGTACGTGTACCACTCGCCGGCGAGCAGCACGACGGACATCAACCGGGTGTCCCGGTACACGCTGAGCGGCGACACGCTGAACATGTCCAGCGGCGTCACCATCATCGACATCCCCGCCACCCGGGACCGCACCTCCCCGGAGCCCGGCCACACCGGCGGCTACATCGCCTTCGGGCCGGACGGCAACCTGTACATCGGCACCGGTGACGACGTCGCGCCGAACCTCGACAGCAACTGGCAGGGCTACGCCCCGCTCGACTGGCGGGCCGGCAAGTCGCACCTGGACGCCGCGAAGACCGCGGGCAACACCAACGACCTGCGCGGCAAGCTGCTGCGGGTCCGCCCGGCGGCAGCCGGCGGCTACACCATCCCGTCGGGCAACCTCTACCCGCAGGGCACCGCCCAGACGCGGGCCGAGGTCTACGCGATGGGCTTCCGCAACCCGTTCCGCTTCTCCATCGACCCGGCCAACGGCTGGGTCTACCTGGCCGACTACGGCCCGGACCGGGGCCTGCCGACCACCAACCGCGGGCCCGAGGGTCTCGTGGAGCTCAACGTCATCAAGGCCGCCGGCAACTACGGCTGGCCGTTCTGCCACGGTGACAACCAGCCCTACGCGCCCTACAACCCGGACACCGGCGTCGTCGGCGCGAAGTTCAACTGCGCCGCGCCGGTCAACAACTCGCCCAACAACACGGGCCTGACCAGCCTCAAGCCGGTCGTCGCGCCGAACATGTGGTACGGCTACGGCGCGTCGCCGAACTTCCCGGAGCTCGGCTCGGGCGGCTCGGCGCCGATGGGCGGTCCCGTCTACCGGTACAACGCCGCCAACCCCTCCTCGACGAAGTTCCCGCAGTACTACGACGGCGTCAACTTCTTCTACGAGTGGTCCCGCAACTACGTCAAGGAGGTCCACTTCGACGGCAACACCGCCGTCACCCGGACCAACACGTTCCTGCCCGGCGGCGGCTTCAACAAGCCGATGGACATGGAGTTCGGCCCCGACGGCTCGCTGTACCTGCTCGAATGGGGCTCGGCGTTCGGCGGCGGCAACAATGACTCCGGCCTCTACCGCATCGACTACGTCCAAGGTGGACGGTCGCCGATCGCCAAGGCCAACGCGACGCCCACCAACGGCAACGCGCCGCTGAACGTCCAGTTCTCCAGCGCCGGCACCATCGACCCGGACCCGGGCAACACGATCAGCTACCTGTGGACGTTCGGTGACGGCACCACGTCGACGGCGGCCAACCCCGCCAAGACGTACACCGCCAACGGCAACTACACGGCCCAGCTGAAGGTCACCGACAACACCGGCAAGACCGGCTTCGCCAACGTGCAGATCACCGTCGGCAACACCGCGCCGACGGTCACGGTCAGCACCCCGGTGAACGGCGGCATGCTCAACTTCGGCGACCAGGTCTCCTACACCGTCACCGTCACCGACCCCGGTGGCGCGGCGATCGACTGCTCGAAGGTCTACGTCAACCCGGCCCTCGGCCACGACGACCACCTGCACGAGACCACCGAATACCCGGGCTGCTCCGGGACCATCTCCACCGACCTGCTCGGCGGGCACCCTGACGGCGCGAACCTGTTCTACGCCCTCATCGCCCACTACACCGACAACGGCGGCGCGGGCGGCGCGGCCCCGCTGACCGGCTACGGCCAGGCGATCCTGCAGCCGAAGCACAAGCAGGCGGAGTACTTCACCGCCCAGTCCGGCATCCGGGTCATCGACCAGGCCGGGGCGGAGAGCACCAAGCGCATCGGGGACATCTCCAACAACGACTGGATCTCGTTCAACCCGATGAGCCTGCAGGGCATCACCAACGTCACCTACCGGGTGTCCACGCCGACCGGCGGCGGCTCGATCGAGCTGCGCGCCGACTCGCCGACCGGCACCCTGCTGGCGACGACGCCCATCGCCAGCACCGGCGGCTGGGACAACTACGCCAACACCGCGACGGTCAACACCGCCGCGCTGTCCGGCACGCACACGCTCTACATGGTGTTCAAGAACAGCGCCAACAACGGCTTCGACCTCGACTCGTTCACGTTCGGCGGGGCCGGCGTCGGCACCCCGAACACCGGCGGCGTGGCCGGCAAGACGTGGACGATGACCGCGCAGCACAGCGGGAAGAACGTCGACGTCAACGGCGTGTCGACCGCGGACGAGGCCCAGATCATCCAGTGGGCGCCGACCGGCGGCAACAACCAGAAGTGGCAGGCCGTGGACGCCGGTGGCGGCGCGGTCTACCTGAAGGCCGTGCACAGCGGAAAGTGCCTCGACGTCGTCGGCAACTCCACCGCCAACGGGGCGTTCCTGCAGCAGTTCACCTGCAACAACGGCAACAACCAGAAGTTCACCGTGACCCCGACCGGCACGTCCGGCGTGTACACGGTGAAGAACGTCCAAAGTGGATTGTGCATCGACGTCAACGGCAACTCCACTCAGGACGGCGCGCGCCTGCTGCAGTGGACCTGCCACGGCGCGACCAACCAGCAGTGGCGCTTCACCCTGGCGTAGCACCCGCATGACGGCGCCGGCCCCCGCAACGTCGCGAGGGCCGGCGCTTCCTTGCTCCGTGAAAACAGATGTAATTCATTGCCATCGATCGCCTTCGTCCGTACCGTGCGGTGCCGGTGTACGACGGAAGGAGCACGGACATGTCGATGCGATGGTGTGCGGGGCGCCGGGCCCTGCTGCTCGGCGCCGGTTCCGCGGGGCTGCTCGCGGCCTGCGGTACCTCGGAAGGTCAGGCCGCGCCCGCCGCCCCGCCGGCGCCCGCCTCGCCGGTGCCCGCTTCAGCGTTGGCCGGTCTGGTGAGCGCCGCGGACGTCCCCGTCGGCGGTGGGACCGTCATCGGGGACGTCCTGGTCGTGCAGCCGGTCGCCGGCACCTTCAAGGCCTACGACGCGGCCTGCCCGCACAAGGGCGTGAAGGTCACCCCGCCGAAGGACGGCGTCGCCACCTGCCCGGCGCACAACTCGACGTTCGCCATCGCCGACGGCGCCCGCATGAGCGGCCCGGCGACCAGCGGCCTCAAGGAGATCGCCATCGAGGTGACCGGCGGCGTCATCACGCGAACGACCACACCTGGCGGATCCAGTTGATGTTGCTCTGCGTGTCGTACAGGCAGCCCGCGGTGTAGACCCGGACGCTGTTGTCGCCCGAGCTGTTCCTCGTCGCCATGCACGTGCCCGGGTAGCCGACGCTCTCCAGGCCGAGGTAGGGGCCGACGTTCGCGGTGGGCCGCACCCGCCACAGCCCCTCGGGGTAGCCGTTGCACGGCTGCTGGACGACCGGACCCCAGTAGCTCGTGTGCAGGCACAGGTTGCTGCCGGTGTTGCGGATCTCGTACTGCGGGTCCGCGGCCGTGCCCCGGTTCCAGAACTGCCAGCGCTGCATGGCGCCGCCGGACTGGTAGCCGTGGCAGCCGTAGACCTGCATCGGGTTGCCGGCCGCGTTGCTGCCGTCCTTGTTGTCCAGGCACTTGTTCGACGACGTGTTGTAGTACGGCGCGTGCAGCTCCACCCAGACGTCCGGGTCGGGCACGGTGTTGTTCGCCTGCGCCGCGCTGCCCGCGGCGCCGACGACGGTGGCTGCGAGCAGGAGCGTGAGCACCATGCGCAGGCCGTTACGGATGACCATGAAGCCTCCCTGTCGATTGCGTACAGGCACCGTCGCAGGGGCTCCTGACGCCGCACTGACGCGGCGCTGTGGTCACAACATCAGCTTCATGCCCTCGTGGCTGGCGACGAAGCCGAGCCGCTCGTAGAACCGGTGCGCGTCCGGGCGCCGCTTGTCGGTGGTCAGCTGCACGAGCGCGCAGCCGCGCTCCCTGGCCCGGTCCACCACCCACGTCATCAGCGCCGCGCCGAGCCCGCGGCCCCGCCGGTCGGCACGGACCCGGACCGACTCGACGAGGGCCCGCTCGGCGCCGTGCCGGCCCAGCCCCGGGATGTACGTCACCTGCAGCACCGCGACGACCTCACCGCCGGTGCCGTCCTCCTCGCCGTCTTCCTCGGCGACGACGAGCAGGTTGCGCGGGTCCTCGTCCACCGCCTTGAACGCCCGCTCGTAGGCCTCGTCGACGACGGCGGAGTCGCGGGTCCTGCCGAGCACGTCGTCGGCGAGCAACGCGACGACGGCGGGCAGGTCGGCGTGGACGGCCTCGCGGAAACGCATCCGCCGATGGTAGCCAGCCCTCTGGCACAATCGTCCCGTGCCGCCCCGTGACCTCCTCCGCGCGCGGGTCGCGACCGCGCTGTTGTTCCTGCTCTTCGGCATCACGCTCGGTGTGTGGACCGTCCGCATCCCGGCGATCAAACGCGACCTGTCACTCGACGACGGCGCGCTGAGCATCGCCCTGCTCGCCTTCGCCGCCGGTGCCATCACGGGCATGCAGGCGACGGGCCGGCTGGTGGACCGCTTCGGCAGCCGCCGGGTGATGCTGCCCGTCGCGTTCGCCGAGGGGCTGGTCCTCATCCTGCCCGCCTACGCCCCGGGGCTGCCGGCCCTCGCCGTCGCGCTGTTCGTGTTCGGCGCCGTGCACGGCACGCTGAACATCGCCATGAACGCGAACGCCATCGACGTGCAACGCGCCTGGCAGCGGCACATCCGTCCGAGGCCGATCATGTCGTCCTTCCACGCGGTGTACAGCATCGGCGGCTTCATCGGCGCGAGTATCGGCGGCCTGTTCGCCCACGCCGGCATCGGCCCGCGGGGCACGTTCACGTCCGTCGCCGCCGCGATGGCCGCGCTCGCCGCCTGGTCGGCCCTGTGGGCGATGACCGGCGATCCGTCCACCGGCCCGGCCCCCGCGCAGGACGGCGGCCGACCGGTGCGCGGGGTGCTGTTCCTCGGGGTGCTCGTCTGCTGCGCGCTCGTCGGCGAGGGCGCCGCCGCCGACTGGAGCGCCGTCTACCTCCGCGACGACCTGCACAGCTCCGCGGGCTTCGCGGCGGCCGCGTTCGCCGCGTTCTCCGTGGCGATGACGGTCACCCGGCTCGTCGGCGACCGCCTCACCGCCCGCTTCGGCCCGGTCCTGCTGGTCCGCGCCAGCGGGCTGCTCGCCGCCGCGGGCCTCGGCGGCGCGCTGCTCATCGGCGAGCCGCCCGCCGCCGTCGCCGGCTTCGCCTGCCTGGGCGCCGGGATGGCGCTCATCGCCCCGCAGGTGTACTCGGCCGCCGGCGACCGCAACCCGGACGCCGCGGGCCGCGCACTGGCCCGCGTGGTGGGCCTCGGCTACCTCGGGTTCCTGCTCGGCCCGGTCCTCATCGGCGCCGCCAGCACCGTCGCCGGCCTGCCCGCTGCCCTCGCCATCCCGGTCGTGCTGGCGCTCTTCGTCGCCGGGTCCGCGACCGCGCTGCGCCCCGCAACCGGTTGAACGGCTCCGGACAGCCACCGGCGCTCTCGGCGCGGTCACGCCACGTCGACCTTCCCGGTCGCGGCGTCGTGGATCAGCATCCCGGGCGGCAGGCGGGCCGGCGCGCCGACCGCCGGTGCGGCGATGCTCCGGTGCGTGCCGGCCTCGGGCCGTCCATGATCTCCATCAGGCTCGCCTCGCCGAGGTGTTCTGACGGACCGGCTCAGCTCCCGGCGCCGGGGGTGTGCTGGCCGGGAGGGCGGGCGGCCGACAGGATGAGGGCCGACGTGGCGAGGACGAACACGGCGAACGTCAGGAAGCTCACGAACCGGACCGTCCACAGCGGACCCGCCAGCGGGAACGCGGCACCGGCCGTGAGCAGGACGGCGGCGGTCCAGCCGAGGGCCCTGACGAACGCGTTGCGGACCAGGGTCGCCGTGGCGGCGGCGAACACCGCGGCGGGCAGGCCGATGAGCGCGATGCCGGCACTGTTGGCGAAGAGCAGCGCCGCGACCGTCGAGTCGTCGAGCCGGGCGTCGCCGCGGGCCATGGCGACCGCGTCGAGGAACGAGGTGGCGGTGCCGCCGGCCACGACGAGCGCGGCCGCCGCGGCCGCCGCCAGGGTCGCGGCCGGCGGGTGCGGCGGGCGGGTCAGCACGCGGGGAGCGAGCACCCCGAACGGCAGGAGCAGCAGCAGGAACGCGCAGCCGGCGACGTAGTCCCCCGCCAGGTACCGGGCGCCGTGGTCGTGGAAGAAGGCGCGCACGTCGGCGACCGGGGCGTCCGCCGCGGGCGGCTCGCCCTGCAGGACGGCCGCGCCGATCAGGAACAGCACGAACCAGCCGATGCCCAGCAGGCCGACCCATCGGCCGTCGGAAAGTCGAGACATGGCCACCATGCTGCGCCGGACCGCCCGTCCGGCACGTCATGCCGGCGTCCACATCGGAGGGTCGTCCTGTGGTGGTACACCTGCCGCCGCCGCGTCATCCGCGGGACTGACGTGGCCGGCGCGGGCTGCGGTGGCGGCGGTAGCCGGTGGACGGTCCCCGGGCCGGACGACGGGACCGCCGATCGGGGCCACGATGCGAGACATGACGAATGCCATCAGGACACGGGGGCTGACGAAACGGTACGGCTCCCGCACCGTCGTCGACGGCCTCGACCTCGACGTGCCGGCGGGCGTGGTCGCCGGCTTCATCGGCCCGAACGGCGCGGGCAAGACCACCACCCTGCGGATGCTGCTGGGTCTCGTCCGGCCCGACGCCGGCGACGGCAGCGTGCACGGCGTCCCGCTCAGCCGGCCGGCCGCGTACCTGCCGCGGGTCGGCGCGCTCATCGAGAGCCCGGCGTTCTACCCGGGGCTGTCCGGCGCGCGGAACCTCGCCGTCCAGGCGGCTCTCGGCGGCACCGACCCGGCGGCCATCCCGGCGCTGCTGGAGCGAGTCGGGCTCGGCTCCGACCAGCCGTTCCAGCGCTACTCCCTCGGCATGAAGCAGCGGCTCGGCATCGCGGCCGCGCTGCTCGGCGACCCGGCGCTGGTCGTGCTCGACGAGCCGGCCAACGGCCTCGACCCGGCCGCGATCCGCGACATGCGCGGGATCGTGCGGTCCATCAACGCCGACGGGCGGACCGTGCTGGTCTCCTCGCACCTGCTCAGGGAGGTCGAGCAGGTCTGCGACTGGCTGATCGTCATCGGCGAGGGCCGGCGGCTGTTCCAGGGCCCGACGAGCGAGCTGCTCGCCGGCGGCGGCGACCTCGAGGAACGGTACCTGGCGATGTTCCCGAAGGAGCGGTCATGACCCGCGCGTTCAGATCTGAGCTGCTGAAGCTGCGCCGGCCCCGGGTGGTGTACGGGTCGCTCGGCGCGCTGCTCGGCTTCACGGTCCTCGTCACGGTGCTGACGCCCCCGTCGGCGGATCTCACGGCCGGGTTCACGAACGCGTCCCGGCTCGACGGGGTCGTCGTGCTGCTCGTGTTCCTCACCGGCGTCACCACCGAACACGGCCTGGGCACGCTGCGGACGCTGCTGCTGCGCCAGCCGCTGCGCGACCGGCTCCTCGCCGGCAAGGTCCTCGCCCTGTCCGTGTGCACCGCGGGTGCGTTGCTCGTCGCGCTGGTCGTGAGCCTGGCGGCGGCCGCGGTCGTCGCGGGCGCCCGCGGCACGGCGACCGGCCCGTGGCTCGCCGGCGCCGCCACCGGCTACGCCGACGCCGTGCTCGCCGCCGCCTGCTACGGCGCGATCGGCCTGGCCCTCGGGGTGCTGCTGCGCTCCACGGCCGTCGCGGTCGCGGTGGCGCTGTTCTGGTTCGTCATGGTCGAGAACATCGCCCGCAACGCGTTGCCCGCCGCCGGCCACTGGCTGCCCGGACTGCTCGCCGGCGCGGTCACGGGCGTCCCCGGCAGCGTCCCCTACAGTCACGGCCTCGCCGGGGTGCTGGTGTACAGCGCGCTCGCGCTCACCACCGCCTTCGTCACCTTCGACCGCCGCGACGTGAGCGCCTGACGCACCCGGCGTCAGGTCATCCAGCCCGGCCGGATCAGCCCGGTCTCGTACGCCAAGATGACCAGCTGCGCGCGGTCCCTGACGCGCAGCTTGGTCATCGCCCTGCTGATGTGCGTCTTGGCGGTGGCGAGGGTGACGAACAGCCGCGCCGCGATCTCCTCGTTCGTCAGGCCCTGCGCGGCGAGGACCATCACCTGCCGCTCCCGGTCGGTGAGCTCCGCGAGCCGCTCCACGGGCAGGGCGACCTTCGCCCGGGACGCGAACTCGGCGACGAGCCGCCGGGTGACGCTCGGCGCGAGCATCGAGTCGCCGGCGGCGACCACGTGGATCGCCCGGATCAGGTCGTCGGGCTCGTTGTCCTTCAGCACGAACCCGCTCGCCCCGGCCCGCAGCGCGTCGAACACGTACTCGTCGAGCTCGAACGTCGTGAGGATCAGCACCTTCACCGCGTCGAGCCGCGGGTCCGCGGCGATCAGGCCGGTCGCCTCGATGCCGTCCATCACCGGCATCCGCACGTCCATGAGCACCACGTGCGGCAGCAGCTCGGCGGCCTTCTCCACGGCGGCGCGCCCGTCACCGGCCTCCGCGACCACGTCGATCCCGCCGTCGGTGAGCAACGCCCGCAGCCCGGCACGCATCAGCGCCTGATCGTCCGCGAGCACGACCCGGATCACGACGCCGTCCTGTACGGCAGCCTCGCGTGCACCCGGAACCCGCCGCCCGGCGCCGGGCCCGCCTCGAAAGTGCCGCCGAGGCCGGTGGCCCGCTCCAGCATCCCGGCGATGCCGTCACCGTCGCCCCGCCCCGGAAGCGCCGGCGGCCCGGCGTCGTGCACGGTGACCGTCACGTCCTCCTCCCCGAACGCGAGCCGCAGCGTCGCGGCGCCCGCGGTGCTGTGCCGGCGCACGTTGGTGACGGCCTCCTGCACGATGCGGTACGCCGCGAGGTCCACCGCCGTCGCCAGCTGCCGCGGCTCACCGTCGACGGTCTTCGTCACCCGCAGCCCGGCCTCCCCGGACCGGTGCAGCAGCTCGTCGACCTGCCCGAGCCCCGCCGTCGGCCGCCGCGGCGCGTCGGTGTCGTGCCGCAGCACCGCGAGCGCGGCCCGCAGGTCGTCGAGCGTCTCCCGGCTCACCTGCTTGATCGCCGCCACGGACGCGCGGGCCTGCTCCGGATCCCGGTCGAACAACCGCAGCGCGACGTTCGCCTGCACATTGACCAGCGACACGTGGTGCGCGAGAACGTCGTGCAGGTCCCGCGCGACCCGCAGCCGCTCCTCGCTCACCCGCCGCCGCTGCTCGGCGACCCTGGCCCGCTCCGCGTCGGCCCGCCGCTCCCCCGCGACCCGGACCGCCTCCCCGGCGGCCAGCAGCAGTCCCAGGACCGCCGCGACCGCCACCACCGCCTCCGGCCCCGGCGCCTCCTGCCGCCCGACGGCCGCGCTGACCAGCAGATACACGGGCAGCCCCACGGCGATCACCAGCCACGCCGCCCGCCGCCGCCCACTCGCGACCGTGACCACCATCGCGACCGCGAGACTCAGCGCGGCCGGCCCGAACCGGTAGTTCAGCGTGTAGTACGCCGCGGTGACCACGAAGTTCCCGGCCAGCACGACCACGGGCGCCCGCCGCCACCCCCACAGCAGGACCGGCCCGATCACCAGCAGCACCACGGCGACGGCATCGACCGGCCGCCGCTCGGTGACCCGCTGCGCGGCGGCGACGGTCGTGGCCACCTGCACGGCACCGACCAGCACCGGCACCCACGGCCGCCGCCACCACCGCTCCCACACCGCACCGGCGCCCGGCACCTCCGCCGATCCACCCCCGCTCATGGGACCCCGGCCCATGGCGTCCACGTCCGCGGCATCAGCACCCGGCGCTTCCGCCGGGTCGTTACGGCGCGTTCCTCCGCCCACGGCAGCGGCGAACGACCGCCGCGACCACCGCTTCCACACCGCATCGGCCACCGGCTTCACTGCCGCGCCGCCGCGACCCTCACCTCGGTCCACCACAACCTGGTCCATCGCACCAACGTCTGCGGCATTCCGGTCGGCGGCGTCGCTCACCGGTTCCCCCGCCGCGCCGGCAACCGACGCCCACTGTGCGTGTCCCCGCCTCCCGCATGATGGTCCGCGGCGTTCCCGTTCACAGCGGCATTCCCCGGCACCCCGCACAGGACAGGCAACCGACGACCGCGGCCCGCCGTCGTGCCATGCACCCCGGTCAACCGCAGTCCCGTCACTTGCGCCTCCGTCATCCGCGTCTGCGGCGCCCTCGTCCCCCAGCACCGTCGTTCCCAGCGCCGTCGTTCCCGGCGCCGTCGTTCCCAGCGCCGTCGTCCACGGCGCGCTTTATCTGCGGCGTCGTCGTCCGCGGCGTCGGGAGCCGGTTTGCGCACACGGCCAGCGCGGCGCGTCCCCAGCCCGACGTGGACCACGACGGAGTTCACGACCGGCCCCCGCAACGGCGAACGACCACCGCCGCCTCCACACCGCACCGGCCACCGGCATCGCCGCCACACCGCCGTGGCGCGCCCCCGTCCACCGCGCCTCGGTCAACCGCACCGCCCACTGGCATCACCGCCGGACCGCCGCGGCGCAGGCCCGTCCATCACGCCTCCTCAACCGCACCCCCGTCTGCGACGCCTCCGTCCGCGGCGTCAGCGACCAGTTCCCCCCGCACAACTGGCGCGGCGCAGTCCCCCGACCACAGCAACGGCGAAACGACCGTCGCCGCCGCACCGCCGTGGCTCACCATGGCGCGGTGCACGGCACTCCGATCCGCCGCACCGCCGGACGGCTTGCTCATCGATCCGGAAGCGGCGTCCGAACCGAGCCGGTCCAAGCCGGTGCGAGCCGACCGAGCCAAGCCGGTCCGAGCCGAGCCAAGCCGGTCCGAGCCGAGCCAAGCCGGTCCGAACGAGCCGAGTCGAGCCGGTCCGAGCCGAGCCGACGCCAAGCAGAGCCGAGTCGGGCCGCGAGGGGTGCCTGCTGCGGTGGCGGGTGGGCGGAGCGACCAGGGCTTGCGCGCCGCAACGGCGACCGGCACCCCCGCCGGACCGCCGTGCAGCGCGCCCCCGTCCACCGCGCCGGCGAGCGGCGTTTCCGCCGGGTCGTGGCGCGCGCCCCCGTCTTCCGCGCCCCGGTCCACCGCGCCCCCGTCCGTTGCGCTCTTGCCGACCCAGACTATGGCCGGCCGCGCCGCCGGTCGTCATCCTCCAGACCCCCGACCGCCTACCACCCGAGGAGTAGTCCTCCGGGCCCGCCTACTACCCGGGGAGGACCCGATACCCACCGCAGGTCGTGGCCGTCTCGTTGAAGGTGGCGAACTCCTCGACCCAGTCGCGCAGCTGGGTCGGCTGGTCGAAGTAGAACAGGGCCATGTCGCCGATCAGGTCCGCGGTGAGCGCGGCGCGCAGCCTGCCGGCGATGAACGCGCACTGCTCCGGGCTGACCTGCGATCCGCCGGAGTTGAAGTGGCTCACGGGAAGCGACGACGCGGACGGCGCGAACTGCTCGTTGCCGAACAGCCGCTCCTGGTCGCCGCCGGCGATGGCGCCCGCCTCCAGCAGCACTAGCCGGACGAAGCCCATCTGCCAGTCGTCGAGCTTGAGGCCGGCACCCTCGGCAGTGAAGTCGTAGCCCACCGGCAAAGCCTAGTGGCAGACCCGGTTGCCGCGGGCGCCATGGGCAATTAGTGTATGGCTTCATTATGCAGTACGTAACTGATGACGAGGGCAGGCTGTTCGACCCGGGCACACGGGCCGCGCTGGCCGCGTTCACCGGCGAAGCAGATGAAGCCGGAAGGCTGCTGGAGGCCGCCGCGGCGGTCCGGGCCGCGGCCGGGGCGATCGAGCAGCTCCGATCGGCGGGCGCGGCCGGGCGGGGGCTCAGCGCGGGCGGGTTCGACCTGCTGCTCCGGCTGAGCATGAGCGGCGGCGACGGCGTGCCGCTGGGTGAGCTGGCGCAGGCGCTCAATGTCACCCCGCGCAACGTCACCGGCCTCGTCGACACCCTCGAGCGTGACGGCCTGGTGCGGCGCGTGCCGGACCCGGCCGACCGCCGCTCGGTGCGCGCCGTCGTCACCGCTGACGGCGTCGCCTGGCTGGACAGGTTCCGGGCGCCGACGCGCATGGCGATGGAGGCCGTGTTCGCCGGGTTCGGTCCCGGCGAGGCGGATCAGCTGCGCGACCTGTGTCTCCGGCTCGTCCAAGGAGTGCGAGGAGTTCGATCACGATGAGCGCTGTCGATGTGGTGCGGGCCTATCACGATGCCAGGTTCCGGGGCGACGTCGCCGCGGCCGTGGCGCTGACCGGGACGCCGTTCAGGTTCGAGAGCCCGATGCTGCGGTTCGACGACCCGGCCGCGCACCTGGCGGGCCTGCCCGACTTCCTGCGGATCGTCACCGGGGTCGAGCTGCGCTCCGAGTTGTACGGTGCGGCCGAAGCCACCCTCGTCTACGACGTCCACACGGCCACGCCGGTCGGCACGCAGCGCACCGCCGAACACTTCCGGCTCACCGGCGGGCGGATCACCGCGATCACGCTCATCTTCGACGCGACCCCGTGGCAGGCGATGCGCGCGGCCGTCACCGGCTGACCGGGGCCGCGCGGCCGTCACCGGCTGACCCGGGGCGCGCGGCAGTCACCGGCTGACCGGGGCGGGCGGCGATCAGCCGGCGACGACGATCGACTCCATGGTGCGCACGACGGCCTCGGCGTCGGTGAGGGACAGGAAGGCGGTGTCCACGTCGACGGTGAGGACCAGGGCGCCGGGCTCGTCGTCGATGTGCAGGAACAGCGGCTCCGTCGGGCCCGTCGACGCGCCGACCCATTCGAAGACGCCGTCTGCGGTGGTCGTGTCGGGTGCCGGGGCGCGCTGGACGCGGCGGTCGTTGTAGCAGACGGTCCGGGTGACGTCGGTGCCGGTGCGGGCGAGCAGCTCCGCGAGGTGCAGCGGGTTGTAGTAGGCGTGCTTGTGCGCGGCGAGGGAGGCGCGGGCGACCCGGCCGAGAGCCTCCGGGAGGGGGCAGGCCACGTCGGCGACGCAGAGGCCGAGCTGGGCGAGGGGGGTCACGACCTCGGCGAGGCCCGAGCGGAAGCGGTTGCCGACCAGGTGCCGCACCGCGACCTGGTCGGTGGCCGTGACCTGCCCGACGGCCATCATGAACGCCGTCGACAGGATCGTCGCCGGGTCCACGCCGGTGCGGGCGGCGACCACGGGCAGGGCGCCGGCCATCGACCGCGACGTGAAACGTGCCTTCGGATACTGCTGCGGTCCCGGCGTCAGCACCGGCGACAGCACCGTGACCGACGGCAGGTGCCGCTCCCAGTGGCGGATGGCGGCCGCGCTCTGCCGCTCGCCGGACGGCGACCGCTGCCAGGCGGCGAGCTCGAGGGGCTGCGGCCCGGTGACGGGGGTGGCGAGGCGGGCACCGGCCTCGGCGACCATGACACCGGCGCCGATCGCGTCGGTCACCAGGTGCGGCATGATCACCACGAGCCGCTCGGGGCGGCCGTCGCGGCAGACGATCGCGGCACGCAGCGGCCAGTCCTCGGCGAGGTCCGGCTTCGCGGTCCGGTATCCGTGCTCGACCTCGGCGGCGAAACCGGTCGGGTCATCGGACTCGTACACCTCGACGGGCAGGATCCCGTCGGCGTGGACCTCCTGGAGCGGCCGGTCGTCGTGGCGCAGCCGCGTGCGGAACGACTGATAGCGCTCCAGCGAATAGCGCAGCTCGTCGACCAGATCGGCGACGGTGGTGCCCGGCGCGACCGGCTGGTGCCCGCCCATCGGCAGCCACGACCGCTCGCGGTCCATCGTGAGCAGCATGGACTGCTGACCCCAGGTCAGCTCGGCGATGCCGCTGCCCTCGCCGCGAAACGCGACGTCGATCCGATCCACAACGTCAACCATCGATGGACCCATCCTCGTCAGGCTCGCGACCCACGCACAGCCTAGCGGTCAATCGTCACGGCACCAGATGGATGCGGACCTTTCTCGCGGTGACCGCCGCGTCCTCCAGGACATTGAGCCGCGGCTCTGCGACTTCCAGCAGGTGGGGGTGGCGCAGCGAGGCGATCCGCTCCAGCCGGGGGTCTTCGAGGACCAGGTCGATCATGCCCCGGTCGCCGCCGCAGACGAGCGCGGCGAGATCGGTGCGGCCGCCCAGGATCCGCGCGGCGATGTCGGCCGTCTCCTCGACCGCCGCGTCCGTCTGGTTTCCGCGGCGCCTGGCGTACCGCTGCTGCGACCACCCTCCGGCGGCGGTCCGCCCTTGCACGTAGAACCGTTCGACCTTGGACGACGCCAGGGTGGTGCCTTCGACGACCCCGACGGCCGCGGCGCCGCGCCGCACGAGCAGCAGCCCGATCACCGGCGGCTGCGCGATCCCCTCCAGCAGGGCGTCGATGTCGGTGACCCCGTCGAGGCCGGGCGGCGGGTGCAGGGCCGCGGTGTCGCCGTTGCTCTCGCCGGTGAGGGTCAGCGCGTCCTCGCTGGCGCCGTTGTGCCGGCCGTAGAAGCCGTCGAGCCAGCCCTTGAGCCGCTCCGGGGAGATCTCGACCCACCGTCCCCCGCCGGCGGCGGGCCGCGCCTTCACCATCCGGCCAGTCTGCCCTACGTCAGTGCACGAACAGCAGCGGTACGAGCACGACGACGCCGACGATCGCCACCGACGACAGGACGCCGCGCCAGGTGCGCAGGAACCGCCGGATCCGGCGGCGCCGGCCGCCCCTGCGCGGGTGGGGGCTCGGCTCGTCCCGGGTGACCGCGAAGATCTCCAGCCAGAGCCCGCCGAGCAGCGCGAGCGGCGACGCCACCGCGACGACCGCGAGCCGGACGCCGGTCAGCGGCGGCATGGTGTTGATGACGACCGCGGTCACCGCGGCCACCAGCACGGCGACGGTGAGCTGCGCGACGGCACGCAACCGTCCCTGCACCGCCACCTCCTTTGGTCGGCCCTCAGCGTAGGTCGCGGGCGGGGGCGGCAGGGAGGCCCTTCACCCGCCCGCGTGAACGGCGGGGAACTCGGCCGTCACCTGCCATCCGTCGGCGGTGGGGCCGTAGGTCAGCGTCCCGGCGGCGGCCAGCACGTCCGTTTCGAGGCTGCGCAGCCCGTACCGGCCACCGCCACCCGCGCGTGCCGGGGGCTTCGCACCGGGCGGGCGGTGGGTGGTGAGGCGCAGCGCGGTGGCCTTGACGCTCGCGCGGAGGGTGGTGCCGGGGCCGTCGTGCCGCAGGGCGTTCGTCGCCGCTTCGGCCGTCAGGCGGTACACCACCTCGCGAACGGCGACCGGGAGCACGGTCAGCTCCTCGGCCAGCCCTTCCCGCACCGACAACCCGGCCTCGCGCAGTGCGGCGAGCCGCGCCTCCAGCGTGCTCGCGTCGTCCCGCCGGCGCTCCTCGGCCAGGGCGAGGCGCACCTCGGCGAGGGCGTCGCGGCCGGCGCCGAGGACGGTGTCGAGGCGGCGCCGGTCGTCGGGGGCGAGCCTCGCGGTGGCGCGCAGCGCCTCGCCCTGCACCAGCATGACCGTCATCGTGTGGGCGAGGCTGTCGTGCAGGCGGCGGGCCAGCCGCTCGCGCTCCCGGGCGGTCTCGGCCTCCCGTTCGGCGAGCCGCCGCTCGGCCCGCTCCCGGTCGTGCTCCGCCCGCTCCCGGTCATGTTCCGCCCGTTCGCGGTCGTGTTCGGCTCGTTCCTGGTCGTGCTGCGCGCGCTCGCGGTCGTGTTCGGCGCGTTCGCGGAGGTGCTCGCCGCGCTCGACGCCGGCCAGCCAGGTGACGATCAGCGCCACGGCGGCGAGGAGGCCGCCCTCGACCGGGCCGCGCCGGACCGCGCCGGTGACCGTGACGAGCACCGTGGCGGCGCCGCACATCCCCCACCGCACGGCCGGTGACCGGTGCGTCGCCGCGGTGTACATGGCGAGGGACACCGGCAGGTAGCCGACGGCGCGGCCCATCCCGAGCAGCGAGTGCGCCGCCGTCGCCGCGCTGATGACCGCGAGGACCGTGCCGGGCGCGACGCGCCGCCACACGAGCGGCACCAGCTGCCCGACCGCCAGCGGCACCGAGATGACCGTGCCGGACAGGGCGTAGAGCGTGACGAGGGTGGCGTACAGCGTCAGGTCGATCGCGAGCCGCCAGTGCCGGCGGAGCCGGGCCGTCATCCGTCCCCCTGACATATCATCGGCCGGGTGATCCGGCTTGCCATCGTCGACGACCAGGCGCTCGTCCGCGAGGGGCTCGCCCTGATCCTCGGCGCCGAGCCGGACATCGAGGTGGTCGCCGAGTTCGCCGACGGTGCCGCGCTGCTGCGCGACCCGGTCGCCGCCGACCTCATCCTGCTCGACCTGTATCTGCCGGGCGCCGACGGGGTCGCGACCATGCTGCGGCTGCGCGACCGGCAGCCCGAGGTGCGGGTGCTGATGCTGACGACGGTCGGCAGCGCCGCCGACATCCAGCGGGCGCTGACCGCCGGTGCCGACGGGTTCGTGCTCAAGGACGCCACCGGCGCCGAGCTCGCCGCGGCGGTCCGGGGCGCGCACGCCGGGGTGCGGCCGCTGAGCGCGTCCGCCGCCGACCTGCTGTGGCCGCGGCCCACCACCGGGACGCCCGCGACCGCCGACCTGCGCGCGCTCACGCCCCGGGAGCGGGAGGTCCTGGACCTGCTCGGGCAGGGCCTGGGCAACCGGGAGATCGCCGGGGCGCTCGCCCTCGCGGAGCGGACCGTGAAGGCGCACGTCAGCAGCGTGCTGGCGAAGCTCGACGTGACCAGCCGCACCCAGGCCGCGCTGCTGGCCCGGAGCCTGCGCGGGTAGTACCAAAGACCGGGACGGGTCAGGTACCTTTGCCCGTTCCCGGCCGCCGCGGCCCGCGCGAGGCTGTGACGGTGCTGACCGTCCCGCGCCGCTGGCGCCGCCGCATCGCCGTCACCCTGGCGGTGCTGTCCGTCGTCGTCGCCGGCCTCTGGGTGCGCAACAGCTCGGTCCTCGCCGGGCCCGCGCGCGACCGGCGGCCGTTCCTGCTCGCGCACCGCGGCATCGGGCAGACGTTCGACCTGGCCGGGGTCGCCGCCGACACGTGCACGGCGAAGATCATCCACCCGCCGCAGGTGCCGCTGCTGGAGAACACGGTGCCGTCGCTGCGCGCCGCGTTCGAGGCGGGCGCCGACCAGGCGGAGATCGACGTGCAGCTGACCCGCGACGGGCAGCTCGCCGTGTTCCACGACGCGACCCTCGACTGCCGCACCGACGGCACCGGCACCGTCGCCGAGCACACCGTCGAGGAGCTGCGCAAGCTCGACGTCGGGTATGGGTACACCTCGGACGGCGGGAAGACCTATCCGCTGCGCGGCACCGGGTTGGGGCTGCTGCCGACGGTGCCGGAGGTGTTCGCCGCGCTGCCCGGCGGGGCGTTCAAGCTCGACCTGAAGCGCGACGACCCGGCCGACGGCGAGGCGGTCGCCGCCTTCCTCGCGACGCTGCCCGCGGACCGTCTCGCCGGCGTCACGGTGAGCGGCGGCGACGCGGCGGTCGAGGCGGTCGTCCAGCGCCTGCCGCAGGTGCGGGCGTCGTCGCGGGCGATCATCAAGGAGTGCCTGCTCGACTACGCCGGCGTCGGCTGGACCGGGCACGTGCCGGACAGCTGCCGGCACCGGGAGCTGCCGCTGCCGGCCCGCTACGGCCGGTGGCTGTGGGGCTGGCCGCACCTGTTCGTGGCCCGGATGCGGGCGGCCGACACGCGGGTGGTCCTGGTCCGCGGCGAGGGCGACTGGTCGGTCGGGTTCGACACCGCCGCCGACCTGGCCGAGCTGCCCGACGGCTGGACCGGCGGGATCTGGACCAACCGCGCCGACGTCACAGCTCCGCTGGTGAGATGAGGATCTTCGCGTGCACCTCCGGATCCTCCAGCGCCGTGAAGGCGTCCGCGACGCCGTCGAGCCCGACGTGGCCGGTGACGATGTGCGCCACGGCGAGCTTCCCGCCGGCGAGCGCGTGCAGCGTGTCGCGGAACTCCAGCGGCGTGTAGCCGACGACGAAACGCACGTCGAGCTCCTTGTTCACGGCGAGCGCGGGCCGGAACGCGTCGGCGCCCATGCAGACGCCGACGACGACGATCCGCGAGTGCAGCGGCGCCGCGGCCATGACGGTGTCGATGATGCCGGGCACGCCGACGCACTCGAACACGACCGGCCGCTTCGGGCTGGTCGCGCCGACCTTGTCCAGGACGCGCCACGCCGCCCACCACGGCACCGGCAGCTTCGCGAGGCCCTCCATGGCGTCGATGCCGGCGTTGTACTCCACCGGCATCGCCGACACGAAGCCTTCGATCGCGTCCCACGGTGAGCCCGCCGCCGGGTCGACGACGACGTCGGCGCCGCAGCGGGACGCGAGGGCGCGGCGGGCCGGCGAGTAGTCGCTGGCGACGACCTTCGCGACCCCGCGCGCCTTCAGCACGGCGATCACCGCGAGCCCGACCGGCCCGCAGCCGAGCACGACCGCCGTGTCCTTCTTCGTCACCTCGCCGCGGTTGACGGCGTGCCAGGCGACGGCCAGGGGTTCGGTGAGCGCGGCGACGTCCGGGGCGAGCCCGCCCGGCACCGGCATGGTCAGCGCCTCCTGCACGACGACATGCTCCGCGTAGCCGCCCGGGGCGTGCTCGGACAGCCCGATCCCGTCGACTTGCTTGTCCCGGCGGACCAGCGGCACCGCCACCACCGGCGTCCCCGCCCGGATCCGGCCGGTGGTGCCGGGACCGCGGTCCACGACGTCGCCGTAGATCTCGTGGCCGAGCACCACCCGCTGCCCCGAGCGCAGGTAGCGCGGGTAGCCGCACACGTCGAGGACGTCGGCGAGCTCGTCGGCGTGCCGGCGGGCGTGCAGGTCGGAGCCGCAGATCCCGCACCGCCGGACCGCGACCAGCAGCTGCCCCGGGCCGGGCCGCGGGGTGGGGAGGTCGGCGACCTCGAGCCGGCCGCCGGTCAGGGTCACGGCCTTCATCGGGGCCCTCTCAGTTCGTAGGCGTCCGGGCGCCATCTGGTCGCCTGGCGGCGGAAGCGGAAGGTCCAGTCGGGGTAGATGGTGGCGTTGCGGCCGTTGGCGTCCTGGTAGAACGTGCGGCAGCCGCCGAGCTCCCACACCGTCCTGGCCAGCCTGCGGTCGAGGTCGCTGTTGTACCGGTCGTGCGCCGCCCGGCTGACCTCGATGCTCGTGTGCGTGTCCAGCTGGGCGATCGCGAGCCGGACGTGCTCGGCCTGGGCCTCGATCATGTAGACCATCGAGCTGTGGCCGAGCCCGGAGTTCGGGCCGAGCATCGTGAAGAAGTTCGGGAAGCCGGGCACGGCGACGCCGAGATAGGCGCGGGGCGAGCCGGCCCAGCCGTCGCTCATCAGCTCGCCGCCGCGGCCGCGGATCTTGTCGGCGAAGGGGATGTCGGTGACGTGGAAGCCGGTGCCGAAGATGATCGCGTCGACCTCCCGCTCCACGCCGTCCGCGTCGACGACGCTGTGCTCGCGGATCTCGCGCAGCGCCCGCGGGACGAGCTCGACGTTGGGTCGCTGCAGGGCCGGGTACCACTCGTTGGACGGCACGATCCGTTTGCAGCCGAGCGTGTAGTCGGGCGTGAGGGCGCGGCGCAATTGGGGGTCGGTGACCTGCCGCTCCAGGTGCTTGCGCGCCACGCCTTCCAGGACCCGCATCAGCCCCGGGTACTTGGCCATGCCGAGGACCAGCAGTTCCTTGCCGGCGTACACCTTGCGGCGCTCGAACCGCTGCTTGCGCGGCTTCGCCCGGAACGCCGCCCGCTCGGCGTCGCTGATCGGGCGCTTGTCGTGCGGGGTGATCCACGGTGCGCTGCGCTGGAACACGTGGAGCTTCGCGGCCTGCTCCGCCACGTACGGCACGTACTGGATCGCCGACGCCCCCGTGCCGACCGACGCGACCCGTTTCCCGGCGAGCTCGTAGCCGTGGTCCCACCTGGCGGAATGCATCGTCGTGCCGCGGAACCGGTCGATGCCCGGCACGTCCGGCAGCTTCGGCTCGGTCAGCGGGCCCACGGCGCTCACCAGCACCGTCGCGGTCCACGGCCCGTCGCTGGTGTCGACGTGCCAGACCTGCCCGTCCTCGTCCCACCGCGCCGCGTGCACGTCGACTCCGGTCCTGACGTACGGGCGAAGCCCGAACTGTTCGACGCAGCGCTGCAGGTACGAGCGGATCTCCGGCTGCGGTGAATACGTCGAGGACCAGTCGGGGTTGGGCGCGAACGAGAACGAGTAGAGGTGCGACGGGACGTCACAGGTGCAGCCCGGATAGGTGTTGGACTGCCAGACGCCGCCGGTGGCCGGCGCCCGCTCGAGGATGACGAAGTCGGTCTCCCCGCCGGTCAGCAGCGCTCTGGCCACGGCGATGCCGGAGAACCCGCCGCCGACGACGAGCACCTTGGTCCGTGCGCTCATGCGGTCGCCAGCATCTTCTCGCGGTCCGCCTGCACCGAACGGGCCGCCAGCAGCATCCCCGCCGCCGCGACCGCGAACGCCAGCGGGACGGCGATCATCATGGCGGTCTTGAGGCCCTGCGCCTCGGCCACGTCCGTCGCGCCGGGACCGGCGAGCGCGTCGGAGACGATGCCGACGACGATGGGGCCGCCGGCGCCGCCGAGCAGGTACCCGATCGCGGACATGAGCCCGATCGCGCCGGACCGCTGCCGGGGACCGATGACGTCGGACATCACCGGGACGGCGGCGGCGAGGTAGATGATGCCGAGCAGGTAGCCGACGCTGAGCAGAGACATCAGCAGCCACAACGCGTCCGGTCCCGCGGCGAGGCCGCCCGCGGTGCAGACCGCCGCCCCCGCGAGGCAGACGACGGCGACGTGGACGCGGGCGGCGGTCGACCTGCGGGCGGCGGCGTCGAGCACCCTTCCGCCGATGAGCAGGCCGATGAGCCCGGTCACGCCGATGACGACACCGCCGACGGCGCCCGCCTCCACCAGCCCGAGGCCGTAGTAGCGCTGCAACACGGGGGTGAGGAAGGTGCCGATGGCGTACGCGGCGAAGTTGTACCCGGCGAACGCGATGATCAGCCCGTACACCGAACGGATGTTTCGGATTTTCTGGATTTGTTCGTTTGTCCCTTCGGTTGGTGCCACGGCGTCCTGGACCGGCTCCGCGGCGCCGCGGTCGGGCTCGCGCAGCCGCAGGACGAGCAGGGCGACGACGATGCCGGGCACGGCGGCGATGAGGAACGGCGCCCGCCACGAGCCGAAGGCGACCGCCAGCCCGCCCGCGGTGAGGAACGCGAGCAGCGTCCCGATCGGGAAGCCGAGCATGAACACGGCGTTCGCCCGGGAGCGGCGCTCGCTCGGGTACAGGTCGGCCAGCAGCGAGCCCGTCGCCGGCGAGTAGCTCGACTCCCCCACGCCCACCCCGACCCGCGACGCGAGGAACCCCCAGAAGCTGGTCAGCACGCCACCCGCGGCGGTGAACACGCTCCACGCGAACAGCCCCCACCCCGCCACGGTCTTGCGCGGGATCCGGTCCGCCAGCCGCCCGAGCGGCACCCCGGCGACGGCGGCGACGAGCACGAACGCCGACGCGAGGATGCCCACCTGCGTGTCGTCCAGGCGGTACTCCTCCTTGATCGGCTCCAGCACCACCGCCGGGAGCGCCCGATCGTAGAAGTTCAGCAGATTGCCGACGAACAACAGCGTGAGAACGTACGCCGCCGACGACTTCACCGGACGTGCCACCGCTTTCACCTTCACCTTCGCTTCGCCTTGGGGTGTTGACGGATGGCGCGGGGAACAAATGCGCCCATGAGGTGCGTCACAGTGTTGCTGTTGCCCGACTGCGCAGCTACGGCGTGCGAACCAACGTCCCGCCGCCGACTTTGTTCCCGGCTACAAGTTCATGCGCCTACGCTGACGCCATGACCAACGCGATCCCGCCGTCGTGGCCGTCCCGCCGCGGCATGCCGGACCTCGCCACCCTCGACGAGCCGACCCGCCGCACGGTCGTCGCCGCCGTCGAGCTGCTCCGCGCCAGGCAGGACGCGTTCGGCCACCGCTTCCTGAAGCTCGCCCGCGCCCACCTGCCCGGCTACGACGTCCTCACCGACGAGGAGATCCGGGCCACCGCCCAGCAGTTCATGGACACCCTCGTCTCGGAGCTCTCGTTCCTCCGCGTCCCCGACGGCGCGCTCCGCGGCCTGCTCAACCGTTTCGCCGCCGATCGCGGCGCTCGCGGTATCCCGCCCGAGGTGCTCGCGGCCGGGTACCAGATGGGATCCCGCGAGATGCTCACCCTCCTCGACGAGGTCGGCCTCGAGGTCGGCCTGCCGATGGACCTGCTCCTCGCCGTGCACGACAGCACCTGGGAGTACTCCAACGAGGCCTCGTCCGTCTTCGCCCGCGTCCAGCACGACCTCGCCCTGGAACGCGCCCACTTCGACGCCGAACGCCGCTCCACCTTCGCCGCCGGCGTCCTCAGCGGCACCTTCCCCGGCGAGCAGATCAACCGCGACGCCCATCTGTTCGCTCTGGATCCGCGCGCCCGCTACGTCCCCCTGGCCGCCCGCGCCACTGCGGTTGCCGTGCCGGCCGCTCCCGCCGTTCGTGCCGCTCCCGCCGTTCCTGCCGCTCCTGTCGCTCCTGCCGCTCCTGTCGCTCCAGCCGCTTTTGCATCGCCGCCGGTCGCGGCCCGCGACGGTGCGGACGCCGTCCGCCGCGGCATCGCCTCGGCCCTCCGCATGCCCGCGGACCGGTTGCTGTTCGCCGAGATCGGCTCGTGCCTCGGCTTCATCGCCGCCAACCCGCCCGAGCACGTCACCGGTCACCTCGTGGCCGCCGGCCCGGCCACCACCCTCGACCAGCTCCACGACGGCTTCCAGGAGGCGATCCTGGCCCTGACCACCGCCGAACAGTTCCACCAGACGGGCCTGGTCCGCCTGGCCGACCTCGGCCCCCGCCCGCTGGTCCTGTCAGGCACCCGTATCGCCCCGGGGCTGTCCGCCCGCCACATGCAGGCCCTCGACGCCCCGGCCCGCGCCACCACGGACATCGAGGAGACCACCCGCGTCTATCTCGAATGCGACCAGCAGGTCCGCGAGGTGGCCCGGCGGCTGGCCGTACACCAGAACACCGTCCGATACCGGGTCCACCGCTTCCAGGAACTGACCGGCCTCGACCTCCACCACACCGAGGACCTCGTCACCGCCTGGTGGCTCCTCAACCGCCGCCGCCGCTAGGCATGGGTCGCGCAGCGTCCTCCGCCGGTCGCCACACCGCAGGGCGTGCCCCGCTTGGTGGGCGCGCCGCACAGCACGGCCGGGTCGTGGACGTGGCACAGCCCGGACGGCCGCGCCGCGATCGGGCACGCCTTGCCGGACTTCGTCCGCGCCCGGCAGACGGCCCCACCCGTCGCCGTGGACGCCGCACGACCCGTTGTCGTGGCCGCGGCGCGTCCGGGCCGGGCCACCCGGGCGGGAGCGACCGGCACCACCACGCCGGCGGCCTCCAGGGCCTCGCGCTGCCCGCGGGCCGCGAGCCGGTCGGCGCGCTCGTTCTCCACGTGCCCGGCGTGGCCCTTCACCCAGTGCCAGGTGACCTCGTGCCGGCCCACGGCGGTGTCGAGCTCACGCCACAGGTCCTCGTTCTTCACGGGCTGACCGTCGGCGGTCCGCCAGCCGTTGCGCTTCCACTTCGCGACCCACGACATGATGCCGTTGCGGACATACGTGCTGTCGGTGTGCAGGTCGACGACCGCCGCGCGGGTCAACGCGTCGAGCGCGCGGATCGGCGCCGTCAGCTCCATCCGGTTGTTCGTCGTCGGCGTGGCCTCGCCGCCGCACAGCTCCTTCTCCGCCGCCCCGTACCGCAGCAATGCCCCCCAGCCGCCGGGCCCGGGGTTGCCGCTGCACGCGCCGTCGGTCCAGATCTCCACCCGCTCCGCCATCCATGGAACCTACGTCACGGACCAGTTCTGTCGTACCCGGCTGGCATGCTCTCGGGTGTGACAGCGATGAGGATCGTCAAAGGCGACGCGACCAGCCCGCAGGCGAGCGGCCCGAAGATCATCGCCCATGTCTGCAACGACCAGGGCCACTGGGGCGCCGGGTTCGTCCTCGCCGTGTCCCGCCGCTGGCCGGAGCCCGAGCGGGACTATCGCAGGTGGCACCGGGAGCGCGCCGGCAACGACTTCGCCCTCGGCGCCGTCCGGGTCCTGGAGGTCCAGCCGTCGGTGTTCGTGGCCAACATGGTCGGGCAGCACGGCATCAAGACCGGCAGCTCCGGCCCGCCGGTCCGCTATGAGGCGATCGGGCGCGCCCTGACCACGGTCGGCGACCGGGCACTGGAGCTGGGAGCCTCGGTGCACATGCCGAGGATCGGCTGCGGCCTGGCCGGCGGCCGGTGGGACAGGGTCGAGCCGCTGGTCGTGTCGGCACTCTGCGATCGGGACGTGCCCGTGACGGTCTATGACTTCTGATTGTTCGCCGCCGCTGATGTGCTGATCTGCGCCACCGACGCGATTGCCATCGGACCCGGGCTGTTCGGGTGACCGGGCCGGCGGTGGCCCGCAACGGTCCACCCGCCGCCACCGTCGTCGCGCTCTGCCAGCTCACGGCCCTGCGAGGAGCCGGTCACTGCCGCGGCGTGGTCGCCAGCGCCGCTGTCATGAACGACACGACCGGCACCACGACCTCGACCCGCCGCCCGCCACGCACGTCCGTGTGCACGTCCGGCCCAGCAGCGGCGGCGACGTCCAGCGCAGCGACCGACTGCGTCCCCGCGGTGTCCGCCGACTCGGCAGTCGCCGGCACCGCGGAGCCGGGCGTCGTGGCCGCGGCGCCGGGCGTCGTGGCCGTGATCGACGCGCCTTCGGCCGTTTCCGTTCCGGCGGCCGCCGACCCGGCTGCGGGCGCATCGACGGCCACGGGCGACAGTTCGAAGGTGGGCGCGGCGGCACTCGTTGCCCCAGCGACCGGCACAGCGGCAGTCGTAGCCCTGACCGCGGGCGCGACAGCGGGCGCCGGCCCGGCTGAAGGTGGTCCAACGGTCGGCAGGCTCGCCGTGGTGGCCGCGGAGCTTGCCTGTGCGGTCGGCCCGGTCGCCACGGCCCTCTCCCGTGCGGGCAACGCGGTCGCGCCCACGTCGGCTCGCACGGACCCCGAGAGCGAGGCGGCCAGGGACACGGCATGCCCTGACGCACTGGGCCCCTCCGCAGCGGCCACGGTCGAGGCATGTTCCGGCGCCGTGCGGCCCGCCGCAGCGGGCGCCGTCGTGGATGGCAGATCCGTTCCGGTCGTCGCACCGCCGGGCACCGCCGCTGGCGGCGGCGTGGGGTGAGGTGGGGCGGTCGGGTCGGTGCCGTTGAGGAAGGCGGTTGCCTGAGCGGCGAGGTTCGCCGCGCCGATCGCGCCTGCCCACCGGGCGATCTCGGCGGCAAGGGCGACCGCCCCGGCCTCGTTGCCGGCGGCCCTGGCGAGGACGGCGAGGAGGAGCTGCTGCGACAGCGTTCCCGGGATGTTGCCGCCGGCGGCGCCGAGTTCGGTGGCGCGGCGCCAGCGGGCGAGGGCCGCCTCGTCGTCGCCGTTGTCGTGGTCGTGGCCGCCGAGGTGGCGCAGCGCCTCCCGGGCGAGGAGCGGGTCGGCGGCACCGGCCCGGAGCGCCGTCTCGTAGTGCGGTGCCGCGGCGGCCGGCGAGTCGAGGAGGTTGTCGCAGATCAGGCCCTGGTACATCGCCGCCCAGCCGCGGCGGACCTCGTCCGGCGCCCTCACCGCCAGGTCGGCGGCGCGGCGCAGGAGCGCGGCGGCCGGGCCGCGCCGGGAAAGCTTGGCCCGGTATTCGTCGCGCAGGCCGGCGAATGTGAGATCCCACCGCCCGGCGTCGTCCAGGCCAGGGGCGAGCCGGGCGGCGTCGGCGAGGCGGTCGGGGGCGCCGGACGTACCGGCGAACCAGTCAGCATCGACCGCGACCTGCGCCAACGTCAGCGCCAGCAACGGGTCGCCGGCGGGTGCCGCTTCGAGCAGGGCGGTCGCGTCGTGCCACCGGCCGGCGTGGGCGAGGGCGCGGGCGGCGGAGGCGAGGGCCCGCCGGGGAACTGCGATCTCGGTCATGACGGCGACAGTAGTAATCATAAAAACTATCCTCAAGAAAACTACTTTTCGAGGGAGCCGCGGTGAAGGACGACGTCGAGCAGCACATCAACGCCTGGGAGCGCGAGCTGCCATGGCTCGACCCGGTGAAGGAGGCGATCTTCATGCGGCTCAGCATCCTGGCCCGGCACACCGCCCAGCTGCGCCGGGACACGCTGGCCGCTGACGGGCTGCCGCATTGGCAGTACAAGATCCTGATGAAGCTGCGGAGGCTGGGTCCGCCGTATGCCGCGAGCCCCTCCGAGCTCGCCGACACGCTCGGGCTGACCAGGGGCGCACTGTCCGCACGCCTCGCGCCGATGGAGGAGGCGGGGCTCATCGAGCGGACGGGCGACGCTGAGGATCGGCGGCGGGTGCACGTACGGCTGACAGACGCCGGCAGTGCCGCGTTCGAGCAGCAGGCGGGCCGCGAGGACCACGGCGAGGCGGCGCTGCTGGAAGCGCTCACCGCGGACGAACGACAGACCCTCGCCGAACTACTGCGCCGCCTCGTCCTGGCCGCCGAGGAGCGCTAGGCGCGCACCGTGTGGAGCCGCGAAACTGTCGTACCCGGCTCCTATCGTGGACCCATGACCACACCACCTGCCCCGCCACTCGCACCCGACGAGCTCGTCAGCACCGCGGGTGAGCGGGTCGTGCTGGAAACGTTCCTGGACCTGTATCGCGGCATCGTCGTCCGCAAGGTCTCCGGTCTGTCCATAGTGGACGCGACTCGGCGGATGGTGCCTTCGCGGACCACGCTGGCCGGTCTGGTGCGACATCTCACCGGCGTGGAGCGCGAGTGGTTCCACGGCGTGCTCGGGGGGCGGTCCGTGCCCGGCGAGGACTGGGAGGTGCCGGCCGGCGCGAGCGTCGAGTCGCTCGTCGCGGACTACCTTGCGGCGTGCGCCACGTCGCGGGAGATCTGCGCGGGGTTCACGCTCGACGACACGGTGCCGTCGCCCCGCCTCGGCCGGGTCTCGCTGCGCTGGCTGTATGTGCACCTCATCGAGGAGACCGCCCGGCACGCCGGTCACGCCGACATCCTGCGCGAGCAGACCGACGGCGCGACGGGGTTCGACGGATGACCCGACCGGGTGCCGGGTCCCACATGAAGGGCGACCTGGAGAGGCGGCTTCTAGGATGGCGGACATGACAGTGGACCTCTTCGCGGGAATCGCGGTGCGGGATCTGGCGGTGGCCCGGCAGTATTACGAGCAGCTGCTCGGCGCGCCACCGGCGTTCCTGCCCAACGACACCGAGGCCGTGTGGGAGCTGGCCGAGCACCGATATCTGTACATCGAGCAGCTGCCGGAGCGCGCCGGCCATGCGATGCAGACGGTGTTCTTCGCCGACTTCGACGACCGGGTGGCAAAGGCCGCCGGCCGTGGCCTCGAGCCCACCCGGCAGGAGACCTACTCCAACGGCGTGCGCAAGGCCACCTACGTCGACCCCGACGGCAACGAGGTCGGCTTCGGCGGCGGCCCGCAGGAGCCCTGAGCCGTCAGGACCGCCGATCGGAGGCGCGGAGCGACCGCGCGAACGTGTCACAGGACCACGATCCGGCGCGACTTCGACCGTCCGCCGCAGCCGCCGACGTTGCCGCACATCCGGTTTGGCGGGAAGCCGGCGCGGGCACGAACCTCGCATGAGTGCAGGACTTTGGGTCGGAGTGGCGATCGCATTGCTCGCTGGGATCATCGGCGTGCCACTGGCACTCGGGATGTTCCGGCGACGGGATCGCTGACTCGACGCGACGCGCGGGACCTGCCAGCGCGACCCGCAGGACCAGCAACCGCGGCGACGTCACCGCGGCACGCAGGACCAACCGCCACGACGCGCAGGACCAGCAACCGCGACACGCAGGACCAACTACCGCGACGCGCAGGACCAACTACCGCGACGCGCAGGACCAACTGCCGCGACGCGCAGGACCAGCAACCGCGACGCGCAGGACCAACTGCCGCGACGCGCAGGACCAGCAACCGCGATGCGACGCCACCGCGACGCGGCGCCACCACCTTTCGCCACCTTCACCACCGCCGACCTCGACCGGTCCCGGGCCTTCGCCTCGGTCACCACCTCCCGCGACATGCTCATCGCCCGGTCGGCAGTGCGAAGGGTCCGAATTCGACGGGGTCGTCGCGGGGGCTGGCGCCTGGCCTCGCCCACGGCCTCGACCTCCGGCACGCAGCGGAGCAGCGACGGCCAGCGCGTCACCGCAACCGCGATCCCCGGCGTCGCGGTGGCCCCGCGCCATGGCGCCGCGGTCGCTGCGACGGACCAGGTGCCGCACTGGCCGTGACGGTCCGGACGCCGCAGTCACTGTGACGGCCCGAGCGCCGCGGTCACTGTGACAGTCCGAGCGACACGATCGCCGCGACCGTCCGGGCGCCGCACTGGCGTGACAGTTGGAGCGCCGCGGTCATTGTGATGGTCCGGGCGCCGCGTCGCTGCGACGGACCGGGCACCGCACTGGCCATGACGGCCCGAGCGCCACGGCCATTGCAACAGACCGAACACCGCACTAGAGACCTTTCGGGGTCAGGGTTTGGGTGGGGATAGGCCGGTGGCGGTGAGGTAGCTGTCGAAGAGGCCGTGGCGGTATTGCATGCGTTTGAG
>NZ_JBVJIJ010000031.1:0-135467 GCF_055586325.1 Dactylosporangium sp. NPDC051087
CGACCCGGCCGGTCACCCCCACACGCCCGACCAGCACAACAAGATCACTAACCCAGGCCAGCCCAGCACCGAAACCTCATCGGTGGATCAGGGCTAAGGGGCGCCTTCGCCGGTCGCCGGACGCAACTGGTGATCCATTAGCTTGTTTATGTCGAATGGTGTCCAGGCTTCGGCCCGCGCCGGCGCCCGGTAGCCGGCGCCGCATTGCCGGGTGGCGGGGCCCGGCTGCGGCTACGGTGGATCCCATGCAGCTGAGCATTCGCAACCAGTTCGCCGGGACCGTGGAAGGTGTCGCGTCCGGTGAGGCGATGAGCACCGTGCGGGTGCGCCTGGACGGCGGGCAGGAGGTCACCGCCGCGATCACCACCGAGTCGGCGCGTGACCTGTCGCTCGCCGAGGGCACCGGCGTGCTCGTGCTGGTGAAGTCGACCGAGGTGGCCGTCGCGTCCGCCGCGGTGCCGGGGATCAGCATCCGCAACCAACTGCCGGGCACCGTCACGGGGGTGGAGCACGGCGCGGTGATGACCACCGTCAAGCTCGGCATCGCCGGTGGCGCGACGGTCACGGCCGCGATCACCAAGGACGCCGCCGAGGACCTCGACCTGACCGAAGGGGCCGAGGCGGTCGCGCTGATCAAGTCGACCGAGGTGAGCGTGGCGCTGGCGTAGCCCGCCCGCCGTCTACGGGACGTGGAGCAGTCGCGCAGTGGCCCCGCTGACCCAGCCGGCGTCGAGCACGGCGAGCGCGTCGGCGCGGGCAATGGCGCACAGGCTCCCGGACCGGGCGCCGGGCACGATGTGTGCGCCGTCGGCGGACAGCTCCACCGGGACGATCCGGCACCCGCGAGGAACAACCTTCGCGTCGCCGGTGACCGGCACGACCGGCAGTGGCTGACGGCGGCGGCCGGCGAGGGCGGCCAGCAGCGGTTCGAGCAGGGTGAGCGCGGCCACGAGCCCGGCGTACGGATTGCCGGGCAGGCTGACCACCCACCGCCCGCCGGCGGTGCGGGCGAGACCCTGCGGATGCCCGGGCCGGCACGCGACCCCGTCAACATGCCAGTCCGCGCCGAGCCGGTGGAGCGCGGCGCGGAGATGGTCGGCGGCGCCGGCGGACGACGCCCCGGACACGGCCAGCACCTGCGCATCCGTGGCGGCGACCGCCACCCGCAACGACTCCAGGTCGTCGTCGATGCGGCGGTACCCGCGCAGCCGCCCACCGGCCCGCTCGGTCACGGCCGTCACCAGCGGTACGAACGCATCCCGGACCTGACCCGGCCCCGGCGGGCCGTGCAGCACCACCTCGTCGCCGGTGACCAGCAGCTCCACCGTGGGTCGCGGACGCACCAGGACGTCCTCGACGCCGACCTGCGCGGCCGCGGCGACAGCGGCGGCGGTGACCGCCCGCCCGGCAGGCACCAGCACATCCCCCGGCACCGCGTCCTCGCCGGCGCGGCGGATGTGGGTCCGCGCCGTCCGCGGTCCGGACACCGTGTCGCCGTCGCGCCGGCAGTCCTCGTACGGCACCACGGCGTCGGTGCCGTCGGGAACTCGCGCGCCGGTGGCGATCTCGACCGCCTCACCGTCCCGGATCGGCCGGGGATGCGGCGGCCGGCCGGCCAAGGCCCGGCCCGTGACCTGCCAGGGTCCGGCACCGGCGACGGCGTAGCCGTCCATGGCGGCGGCGTCGAACCTCGGCGCCGGGACGGCGGCGACGACCGGGCCGGCGAGGATCTGCCCGGCCGCGTCGCCGACCGGTAGCCGCACCGCCGGGAGCGGCGCGGCCGCGCCCCACGCCGTGGCGTGCGCCTCGGCCCAGGGAACGTCGAACCTCGTCATCCGTGTGTCCGTGGCGACCATGAGGACAGCGAACCGTACGCCGATGTCATCGACGCAACCAACACCTCCCGAACCGGGTTGTGCCGCTGTGAGTCCACCACCTGGACGTCGACGTCGCCGCGCCCCGCGGCCCGGCAGAATCACGGGCATGCCTCTGCTCTTCTCGTACGGCACGCTGCGGGACCCGGCGGTGCAGCGGGCCAACTTCGGCCGGGAGCTCGACGGCCGGGACGACACGCTGCCCGGCTACGCGACACGACTGCTGGAGATCACCGACCCGGACGTGCTGGCGATCAGCGGCGAGACCCACCACCCGATCGTCGTGGCGACGGGCGAGCACACCGACAGCGTGCCGGGCGTGGTGTTCGACGTGACCGAAGACGACCTCGTCGCGGCCGACGGCTACGAGGTCGACGACTACCACCGCGTCCTTGTCCTACTCGCCTCGGGCGCGCCGGCATGGGTGTACGTGAGCGTCGCCGCATGACCGCCGATTTCGCCGACGCGGATCCGTGGCTGCGGCCGCAGTGGGACCGGGCCGCGCTGCTGACGATCGACACGCAGGTCGACTTCGCCGAGGACGGTGCGAGCCCGATCCCCGGCACCGCCGCCGTGGTGCCCGCCGTGGCGCGGCTCGCCGCGGCGTTCCGGGCCGCCGGCCGACCCGTTGTGCACGTGATCCGCCTGTACGACGGCGGCGACGTGGACCTGGCTCGCCGGACGCTGCTCGACGGCGGCGCACCCATCGTGCGACCGGGCAGCCCCGGCTCGCAGATCGTGCCGCGGCTGCTGCCGCCGGACGCGCCGGACCTCGACCCGGCCGAGCTGCTCGCCGGTGGTTTCCAGCCGCTCGGCCCGGCCGAGTGGGCGATGTGGAAGCCGCGGTGGGGAGCGTTCTACCGCACCGGCCTCGAGGACTTCCTGCGGCGCCGTGACGTGTCCACGGTCGTGGTGGCCGGCTGCAATTTCCCGAACTGCCCACGCGCCGCGATCGTCCAGGCCAGCGAGCGCGACCTGCGCGTCGTCATCGCCGCCGACGCGATCTCCGGCGTCGACGACCGGCACCTGGCCGAGGCCGCCCGCATCGGCGCGCTGCACGCCACCACGGAGACCGTCGCCGCCGCGGTGAGAAGGACCCACGCGTGACCGTCGAGACTCTGACCGGGGGCGGCGTTGCGGGTCCACCGGTTCGTGATCGCTGCCGAGATGCTCGAAGACGGTTGATTGTGACAGGCATGTCGTCTCAGGTGTCGAGACCTGTTGGATTTTGTGGAATCGATGGCTGTTTTCGCTTGACATGGTGTTGCAAAGGATTGCAGACTGCCTGACAACGATGACATATAGAGGAGGCGGTCGATGGCGGCGACGATCTATGACGTCGCCCGGGCGGCGGGTGTCTCACCGTCGACGGTGAGCCGGGCGTTGTCCGTGCCGGAACTGGTCAATGCCGCGACCCGCCTGCGGGTCCATCAGATCGCCGGCGAGCTCGGTTATCACCCCAACCGCGCAGCGCGTGGGCTGATCACCGGCCGGACGGGCAACATCGGGCTGATCGTCACGGATCTGAGCAACCCGTTCTTCCCCCAGGTCGTCATGGGTGTCCAGGGCCGGGCGCGAGAGTCCGACTACTCCGTCCTGCTGGCCGACACCGGTGAGGACCCGACCGTCGAGGTCGGTCTGATCCGTGCCCTGTGCAAACAGGTCGACGGCATCGTGCTGTGCTCGTCGAGGATGACCGAGGTCGACCTCCGCTCGGTCACCGGTGACACGGTGACCGTGCTGCTCAACCGCAGGGTGAGCAGGGTCCCGGCGGTCACCATCGACAACGCGGACGGCATCCGTCAGGCCGTCGCCCACCTGCAGGCGCTCGGGCACCGCCGGATCGCCTACGTGGCCGGGCCGCGCACGTCCTGGTCCAACCGGGAGCGGCTGCGGGGCCTGCGGGCCACCACGGCGGCGGCCGGCCTCGAGCTGGTCGAGGTAGGCGCGGTGGTACCGCAGTTCGCCGGTGGTGTCGCCGCTGCCGACCTTGTCCTGTCCTCCGGCGTGACCGCGGTGTTCGCCTACAACGACCTGATCGCGCTGGGACTGCTCAACCGGTTCCGGTCGATGGATGTGGCCGTGCCGGGGGACATCAGTGTCATCGGCGTCGACGACACCATGTTCTCCGAGATGGTCAGCCCGGCACTGACCACCCTCGCGCAGCCCAAGGAGCAGCTCGGCCGGGTCGGTGTCGACCTGCTGCTGTCGCTGCTGCAGGACTCCGACCCGGGCGCCGCCGTGCGCCGCACCGTCACCTCGCAGCTGGTCATCCGCAGCTCCACCGGAACGGCGCCGAGGCATAGCTGACGTGCCGCTCCGTTGCCGTCTGCGGCCGCCACCCAGATGAACCCGGAGCACTTCCATTGGCCACCATCATCGAGATCGCCGTCCACGACGTCCGCTTCCGGACTGCTGCCCGCGGCGACGGGTCGGATGCCATCAACAAGGGTGACTACTCGGCCACCTACGTCGAGTTGCACACCGACGCCGGGGTCACCGGCACCGGGCTGACCTTCACCAACGGCCGCGGCAACGAGATCACCTGCCTCGCCGTGACGGCGCTGCGCCATCACGTCGTCGGAAGGTCGATCGAGGACATCTTCGCCGCGCCCGTGGAGTTCCTCCGGTCGCTGACCGCCGACGTGCAACTGCGGTGGCTCGGCCCGGAGAAGGGCGTCATCCACATGGCGACCGGCGCGATCGTCAACGCCGTGTGGGACCTGCGGGCGAGGCTCGCCGGTCTGCCGATGTGGGAGCTGCTGGCCACGTTGCCGACCGAGGAACTGGTCGCCGCGGTCGACTTCCGGCACATCAGCGACGCGCTCACGCCTGACGAGGCCCGGGATCTTCTGGACAAGGGTGCGACCGGCTACGCCGAGCGGCTCGAGCGGCTGACCGCCGAGGGATTCCCCGCCTACACCACGTCGGTCGGGTGGCTCGGGTACTCCGACGACAAGGTCCGGCAGCTGGCCCGCAGGGCCGTCGCCAACGGGTGGACCGCGGTGAAGATGAAGGTCGGCGGCAGCATCGACGACGACGTGCGCCGGGCGAAGCTCATCCGCGCCGAGATCGGCCCCGACGCGCTGCTGATGATGGACGCCAACCAGGTCTGGGACGTCGACGAGGCGATCACCAACATGGCCGCCCTGAAGACGGTCGACCCGGCCTGGATCGAGGAGCCGACGCACGCCGACGACGTCCTCGGCCACGCCCGGATCGCCCGCGCGGTCGCGCCGATCCCGGTCGCGACCGGCGAGGTCGCCGCGAACCGGGTCATGTTCAAGCAGTTGCTGCAGGCCGGCGCCATCGGCGTGTGCCAGGTCGACGCGTGCCGGGTCGCGGGCGTCAACGAGGTCCTCGCCGTGCTGCTGATGGCCGCCAAGTACGGCGTGCCGGTCTGCCCGCACGCCGGCGGCGTCGGCCTCTGCGAATACGTCCAGCACCTGGGCATCTTCGACTACCTGCGGGTGTCCGGCTCGATGGACGGCCGCATGATCGAGTACGTCGACCACCTGCACGAACACTTCACCGACCCGGTCACCGTCGTCGCCGGACGCTACCGCGTCCCGAGCGCTCCCGGGTACAGCGTGACCCTCCGGCCTGAATCCGTGCGGCGCTTCACGTTCCCGGACGGCGAAGCCTGGAGGGCAACGGCTCGCTGACAAGGCCGGGCCGGATCGCTCCGCCAACGCGATCCGCCCGGAACCACCCCTGCCGAATCCATCGGCACTCTCATCTGGAGGAATGATGCAAACCTTTGCATCGACCGGTCGACGCCGCCCGAGGCTGCGTCTGGTACTGGCAGCAGCGGTATCCCTCGCTACCGCAGCCGTGGTCACGGCCGTGGTCATGGCTCCGGCCGGCGCCGCCGTCGGCACCACCGTCAAGGGCGTCGCGTCGGGCCGCTGCCTCGACGTGGTCGGCCAGTCCCAGGCGGACAAGGCCCTGGTCAACATCTACGACTGCAACGGCCAGGCGAACCAGGCGTGGACCTTCACCGCCGCCGGGGAGCTGCGGGTGTACGACCAGCCGAAGTGCCTCGACGTCGCGGGCAACGACACGACGGCGCCCGCGACCGCGCAGATCTACACCTGCAACGGCGGCCAGAACCAGAAGTGGCGCATCAACGCCGACGGCACCATCACCGGCGTCCAGTCGGGCCTGTGCCTCGACGTGACCGGCGCCGCCACCGCCAACAGCACCCCGGTCGCGCTGTGGACCTGCAACGGCCAGACCAACCAGCGCTGGACGAGCACGCTGGGCGACACCCAGCCGCCGACCGTGCCGGGCAACCCGCGGGTGAGCAACCTCGTCTGCGACGCGGTCACGTTCTCCTGGAACGCCTCCACCGACAACGTCGGGGTCGCGTTCTACGACGTGTTCCACGACGGGCAGCTGATGAAGTCCGTGACCACGCTGAGCACCGACCTCACCGTCGTGCCGGGGGTCACCTGGGGCCTGTATGTCAACGCCCGTGACGCGGCCGGCAACGTGTCGCAGGCCAGCACGACGGTGCCGATCTCGCCGCCGCAGTGCCAGGCCGACACCACCCCGCCGACGGCGCCGATCGGGCTGACCGGGTCCGCCGCCGGGACCACCGTCACCCTGCGCTGGACCGCCGCGACGGACAACATCCAGGTCCGCTCGTACGACGTGTACCGCGACAACGCGAAGGTCGGCACGATCACCGGTACCGCGACCAGTACCCCGGCGACCACCTTCGTCGACAGCGCGCTGGCCGCCAACCGTGCCTACGCCTACCAGGTCGTCGCCCGTGACGCGCAGGGCAACCAGTCGCCGCGCAGCAACACCGCGACCGTCACCACCGGCGCCGCGTGCGGCAGCTCCGTGTGCTCGGTGACGCAGGTCGGCACCGACACCGACATCCCCTGGGGCCTGGTGACCCTGCCGGACGGGACCATCCTCTACACCCGCCGCGACGCGCACGACATCGTCCGGCTCAACCCCGCCAACGGTTCGAAGACCAGCATCGGCACCGTGCCCAACGTGCAGAACACCGACGGCGAGGGCGGCCTGCTCGGCCTGGCGATCTCGGCGAACTACGCCAGCGACCACTGGCTGTACATCATGCACACCTCGCCGACCGACAACCGGATCGTGCGGATCAAGTACGAGAACAACACGTTGAACACGGGCAGCGAGCAGATCCTGCTGCAGGGCATCCTGCGCAACAAGTTCCACGACGGCGGCCGGCTGCGCTTCGGCCCGGACGGCAAGCTGTACGCCAGCACCGGCGACGCGCAGAACGGCGACAACGCCCAGAACCTGCAGAGTCTCAACGGCAAGGTGCTGCGCCTGAACGCCGACGGTTCGGTGCCCTCGGACAACCCGTTCGGCAACTACGTCTGGTCCTACGGGCACCGCAACCCGCAGGGGCTCGCGTTCGACTCCCAGGGCAGGTTGTGGGAGCAGGAGTTCGGCAACGCCGTCATGGACGAAACCAACCTGATCACCAAGGGCGGTAACTACGGCTGGCCCGCCTGCGAGGGCACCAGCGGCACCTGCGGCACCGCCGGCTACATCGCGCCGAAGCGCACCTACCCGACCGCCGATGGGTCCTGCTCCGGCATCGCGGTCGTCCGCGACGTGCTGTACATCGCCTGCGAGCGCGGGCAGCGCATGTACCGCGCCGTCATCAGCGGCAGCTCCCTGACCAACGTGCAGGCGTACTTCACCGGCACCTACGGCCGGCTGCGCACCGTCGAACCGGCCCCGGACGGCGGGCTGTGGCTGACCACCAGCACGACCGGCGACAAGGACAGCACGCCGAACAACAGCAACGAGAAGATCTTCCACGTCACGCTCGGCAACTGACGAAGCGCGGCCCGCCCCGGCATCCGGGGCGGGCCGTCACCGCTCCACACCCAAACCGCTATTTGGGGGTCCCCATGGAGATCAACCGTCGTAGCGCCCTCGCCCTCGGCGCCGCCGCCACCGGCGCGACAGGACTGTCAGCACTCGGCGTCACCCTCGCCCAACCGGCCGGCGCCGCCCTCGCCGGACCGGTCACCGAAACGCTGTACCTCACCGGCACCGACGCCGACAACACCGTCAACTGGGAGTTCCAGGTCACCAGCGGCCGCCGTGCCAATGAGTGGAGCACCATCCCGACCCCGTCGAACTGGGAGTTCCACGGCTTCGGCACGTACAACTACGGCGGCACCCTGGTCACGGGGGAGCGGGGCAACTACCGGCACACGTTCACCCCACCGGCCTCCTGGTCGGGACGGCGGATCTTCGTGGTATTCGAGGCCGCCATGACCGACGCCGAGGTCAAGGTCAACGGGACCTCCGCCGGGCCGCGGCACCAGGGCGGCTTCTACCAGTTCCGGTACGACATCACCGCACTGCTGAAGCTCGGCCAGTCGAACCTCCTCGAGGTGACCGTCAGCAAGGAGTCGTCGAACAACTCGGTGAACGACGCCGAACGCCGCGGCGACTTCTGGAACTTCGGCGGCCTGTTCCGGCCGGTGACGCTGCAGGCGTTCCCCGCGGCGCGGATCGACCGGGTCGCGGTCGACGCGAAGGCAGACGGCACGTTCACCGCCGACGTCACCCTCGCCGGGGTGACGGCCGCCGGCCGGGTGACCGCGCAGCTGCGCCGGCTGGACGGCACCGCCGCCGGCGGGTCGTTCTCCGCCACCGTCGCGAGCGGGACGACCAAGGTGCGGGTCAGCACCACCGCCTCCCAGCCGGCGCTGTGGACCGCGGAGACCCCGAACCTGTACCAGGTGGAGCTCACCCTCACGAACTCGGCCGGCACGGCGCTGCACAGCACCGCGACCCGCTTCGGGTTCCGCACGGTCGAGGTCCGCACCGGCGACGGGATCTACGTCAACGGCCGGCGGATCGTGCTCAAGGGCGTCAACCGGCACACGTTCTGGCCGACGCTGGGCCGGGCGTCGAGCCCGCGGCTGGCCCGCCAGGCGATCGGGCTGATGAAGGACATGAACATGAACGCGGTGCGGATGTCGCACTACCCGCCGGACGCGTTCTTCCTCGACCTGTGCGACGAGCTCGGCATGTACGTGCTGGACGAGCTGACCGGCTGGCAGCGCCGCTACGACGAGAACGTCGGCGCGCCGCTGGTGGCCGCGATGGTGCAGCGGGACGTCAACCACCCGTCGATCCTGTTCTGGTGCAACGGGAACGAAGGCGGCTGGAACACCGCGCTGGACGACGACTACGCCCTCTACGACCCGCAGCAGCGTAAGGTCCTGCACCCCTGGACGACGTTCAGCGGCATCGACACCAGCCACTACCAGACGTACACCAGCACGGTGAACAAGGCCGCGGGCGGCACGATCTTCATGCCGACGGAGTTCCTGCACGGGCTGTACGACGGCGGCGCCGGCGCCGGGCTCAACGACTACTGGAAGGTCATGAACGGCGCCCAGCGCTCCGCCGGCGGGTTCATCTGGGCTTTCGCCGACGAGTCCGTGGTCCGCGACGACCGCGGTGGCGCCATCGACACGTACGGCAACCGCGCACCCGACGGGATCCTCGGCCCGTTCCTGGAGAAGGAGGGAAGCTTCGCCACCGTCCGGGACGTCTGGTCACCGATCCAGCTCAACAGCCCCGACTACTACGCCAACACCTTCCCGTCCGCGTTCGACGGCACCACGAAGATCCAGAACAGGTACACCTTCACCAACGTCAACCAGCTCAGCTTCACCTGGCAGCTGGTGAAGTTCCCCAACCCCGGCGCCGGGACCGGGCACACCGTCACCGCGCAGCGCACCTTCACCGGCCCCGACGTCGCACCCGGCGGCAACGGCACGCTGGTCCTCGGCCTGCCCGCCGACTGGGCCGGCAACGACGCGCTCGGCATCACCGCGACCGACCCGACCGGGCGCGTCATCACGAGCTGGATGTGGCGGATCAAGAAGGCCGCCGACTTCCGCAACCGCCTCGTCGTGCCGGCATCGGGGTCCGTCACCGCGACCGAGAACTCGACCGGGGTCACCATGGCCGCCGGTGCCACCCGGATCACCATCGGCAAGTCCAACGGCCGGCTGACCGGCGTGACCCGCGACGGCACCACGGTGTCGCTGACCAACGGCCCGGCACTGTCCGCCGGCACCGGCACGTTCACCGGGCTCAGCCACTTCAAGGACGGCAGCGGCTGGGTCGTACAGGCCAACTACACCGGCGACCTGAGCTCGGTGCGGTGGCGGCTGGACGCGAACGGCTGGCTGCAGATGGAATACCGCTACCACCGCACCGGCAACCACGACTACCTCGGCGTCAACCTCGACTACCCCGAGTCCAAGGTACGCAGCGTGACCTGGCTCGGTGACGGGCCCTACCGGGTCTGGAAGAACCGGCTGCGCGGCGTCACGCCCGACGTGTGGACCAAGCAGTACAACAACGCCGCCACCGGCTCCAGCGGCTTCCAGTACCCGGAGTTCAAGGGCTACCACGCCCGCACCTGCTGGGCCCGGCTGAGCACCACCGAAGGCAGCATCACCATGGTCGCCGCCGAGGAAGGGCTGTTCCTGCGCCTGTTCACCCCAGCGGTCGGACCTGACCCGCAGACCGCCACCGCGCCCTTTCCGGGCGGCAACATCTCCTTCCTCGACGGCATCGCCCCGATCGGCAACAAGTTCCACGGCGCCGCCTCCGTCGGACCGGAGAGCCAGCCGAACGTCGCCACCGGCGACTACCACCGCAGCGTCTACTTCCAGTTCACACCCTGACCCGAGACGCACCACGGTTGCCCGCGGAAGGGCGCCGTCCCGGGCGTGCGCCGCCACCCCGGGACGGCCTGTGAACGACCGCCTTGTCTGCCCGAGAGGGAGAAACCGTGTATCGGAAGTCCTTGGACGAACCGACGGGAAAGCGCGGCAGATGGACCGCCGCCGCCGTGGCCATCGTCGTCGCGGCCGCGTGGGCCGTGCTCCCGCTGCCGGCCTTCGCAGCCGGCGTCTTCAACGTCCGCACGTACGGCGCCACCGGCAACGGCTCGACGACCGGGTCGACGCAGAACTGCGGCACGGCGCTCACGATCACTCGCCTCGCCGTCGCGGACACCGCCAACGCGGCGGACTGGTCGGTGCAGTTCGGTGTCGAGGTCCTACAGCCGTAGGCCGAGGCGCCGGCGCGTCGGCATGCGGTTTCGGTGTGCAGGCGCAGCAGGAGCGCGTCGAGGATGGGCAGATCCCTGCCGTACCCGGGCTGCTTGAGGCCGCCGTGTGGAAATCAGGTTCCGGGTTCCCCTCAGTCGCAGTCGTGTCCGCTTTTCGACTTCGATCCGCTCTTCGACTTGCTCTTGCCGCTGCCGCCGCTCTTCCCGCCTGGTTTGCCGGCGACGCTCATGGTGATCGTGTCGCAGGTGCCGCCCGAGACGAGGTTGCAGGCGCTGAGGGCCGGCGTGAGCAGCAGGGCCGCGAAGGCGGCGATGGTGGCTTTGCGGGTGCGGGTCATGGCGGTTTCCGTCCGTGGTCGGCGCTGTCCTCGGAATGATGCACGACGTTGTCGATTCCGTAGATCAGGTCTCCGACACACGGATGCGGCGTTGCTCACTCATCCACCCAGCAGGGCGCGGGAGCCTGTCCGCTCCCGCGCCCTGACCGTCAGCTTGCCCCTCGGCCGGCCGTCACGCGGCCTTCACGAAGTACTGTGCGCCCGATCCGTTGCAGTCCCAGATCTGCAGTCGCGTGCCGTCCGCTGTCGAGCCTGACGGGGAGTCCAGGCACTTGTTCGAGTTCGGGTTGCGCAACCGGTTACCTTCCTGGACCCAGTTCTGTGCGCCGCCGCCGTTGCAGTCCCAGAGCTGCACCTTCGTGCCGTTGGCCGTGCCCGCGCCGGTGACGTCGAGGCACCGGCCCAACGTCCGCAGGGTCTGGCCGTCCCGGCTCCACTGCTGGTCCTTCGAAACAGCTGACCCTTGGCACGTCCACAGCTGCACGGCCGCGCCGTTGCCGCCCGTGTCGTTGCCGGCCACGTCCACGCACTTGCCGCCCGGCCCGTTGATCTGCGTCGCGGGTCCGCCCGGCGTCGTGCCGCCGTCCTGGTAGTAGCGCACGTAGTCGACCAATGCGGTGAGCGGGAACTGGCCCTGCACGGGGTTCTGCCCGGGGTACGAGCCGCCCAGCGCCAGGTTGAAGATGACGTGGAACGGCTTGCGGAACTCTTCCAAGGTCGCCGGTGTCGTGTCGATCACGTGCGTTTGCGTACCGTCGACGTACCAGCGGATCTGTGCGGCAGTCCACTCGATCGCATAGACGTGGAAGGCCGCGGCGTTGTTGACGGCGGGGTTCGCGACGTAGTTGGCGTTCTGGCCCGCTGTCCACGGGAACACGCCGGTCCGCAGATCCCAGAAGATGTTGTTCGTCACGTTCGCGTTCGCGTTCGCGTGTTCCATGATGTCGACCTCGCCGCAGCTGGCCCAGTTGGTGGGCAGGCGGTCGTAGTAGGTCTGCGCCGGGTTGTAGGCGCTCGTGGACGACTCGTCGCACGCGTCACCGAGCATCCAGAAGGCCGGCCACGAGCCGGTGGCGGTCGGGAGCGCCATGCGCGCCTCGATGCGGCCGTACTGGAAGGACCTCTTCGTGTCCGTCGTCATGCGGCACGACGTCTGGTACCAGTTGCGGCCGTTGACCACCATGGGCGTCGTGAGCCAGTTGGCGCGCATCACGAGGTTGCCGCCGGACTGCGTGCAGTTCTCGGGGCGGTACCATTCCCACTCGCCGTTGCCCCAGCCGTCAAACGTGTTGAGGCCGGGGTTGAGGCCGTTGCCGACGTTGTAGTTCCAGTTGGCGCTGCTGGGCGCGCCGGACCCGTTGAACTCGTCGGACCACACGAGGTTCCATGCGGCGTGTGCGGGCTGCTGCAGGACGACCGCGCTGCCGACGAGCGCGGTGACGGCCGCGGTGAGCAGGATCATGAGACGTCGGCGGCGGGGCATCCGGGGTGTGTGTTCCTGTTGGGTCTCCACAGCGATTGTGCCCTTCTCGAGCAGGGGCCTCACGTGGCGGCGTGAGAGCGCTCTCAGCATCGTCATCGACTGGAAACCTTGTTGTCAACAACCTGTCATGCTTCAGCAACGGACTTTGTGCAAGACGCGACAAACTGGTGCCGCCGCACGGAAGCACGCGGCGACACCAGCGTGCGCGTCAGCTCAGCGGTTCGATCCAGATGTTGCGGAAGCGGGGGTTCGCGCCCGGGTCGCCATGGTCCTGCAAGGCTATCGAGCCGGGCGCCGACCCTTCAGGCTGCCCGTTTCCGGTGGGGCCGTTGATGGCGACGTTGTTGTGCACGACGACGCCGTTCCACACCACGGTGACCCTGGCATCTTCGAGTTTCGTGCCTGTCGCGCTGAATCGCGCCGCGCGGAACGTGATGTCGTACGTCTGCCACGTGTTGGGCGCGGTGGCCATGTTCCGGTCGGGGGCACGCTTGAGGTAGATGGCTCCGGCCTCGTTGTTGGCCAACGTGGTGTCACCGTAGGAGTCAAGGACCTGAATCTCGTACCGCTCCTGGAGGTAGAACCCGCTGTTGCCACGGCTCTGTCCGGTGACCTCCGGCGGGTAGGTGGGTTCCAGCCACTCGCCGTGCAGCTTGAAGTCGCCGAATTTTGCTCTGGTACGGATGTTCCCGCCGAGCGATTCCATCGATCCGCCCGCTACCGGCCAGGTCGCAGGGCTGCCGTCGGTGGTCTCCCAGGCCGCCAGGCCGGCGCCGTCGAACAATGCGATGCGCGGTACCGCGGCGACGGCGACGTTGTCGAGGTTGGCGCCGTTGGCACCCGTCGTCGTCACCCGGATCTTGCTCTGCCCGGCCGGTAGCGTCGTGGACAGCGACACGGTCCGCCAGGTGCTCCACGCGTTTGTCGGCGGGAACGAAAACGCTGGGCTGACGGTCGTGCCGTTGACCGCGACGGCCAGCGGACGGTCGGTGGTCCCGCCGTTGGCGTAACGGAATGCCAGCGAATAGCTTCCCGCGCTCGGCGCGTTGACGGTCCATTCGGTGTACCCGCCGGTGTTGGCCGTCGTCGCGAAGTCCGAGTAACCGGTCCCGCTGTACCCGGCATGCTCGGTCGACACGGTCGCGCCGCTGAGCGCCGCCTGCTCGGCCTCGTAGGTGGTGCCAGGCAGCGCATTGAGCGTGTACCAGGCCTCCGTGCTCCACAGCGTCTGCCCCGAAGCCGAACTGAACGGCCGCGGCGACTGCACGTGGACCACCCGCCCGGCCTCCAGGCCGTTGATCCTCAACGTGACCTTCTTGCCGTCGGCCGAAGGGATGGCCGAGCTGACGCCCAGCGTTTCCAGATCGACCTTCGGGCCGCCATAGCTGGAGGTCGGCGTGTACCGCCATTGCTGGACGGCGTACCGCGACGCCAGCGAGCTCAGCGTCGCCGCCGACAACGGCTGGGTGTATTCGAGTTCGAATCCGCCGGCCACCGCCCGCATCGCCAGGATGTCGAAGGCGTTGCTGCTGGTCGGGGTCAGCTTCTGCAGACCGAAGCGGAGCTTGCCCTGCTGACGCCAGTTGCTGCTGGCGCGTTCGTCGCCGATGCCGCCCGCGTAGATCGCGCCGTCGGGGCCGAGGGTGAGCCGGCTGATGCCGGCCTCAAGTCCCTGGGCGAACCGGAAGACCGCGCCCTGGTATTCGCCGTTGACCTTCTCCAGATACCCGCGCTGGATCCCGCCATAGGTGACATCACCGAACAGCATCTGCCCGGCGAACAGGCCTTGGGTGAGCATGACCGGTGTGCTCGGCGAGTTCGCGATCTCGTTGTGCGGCAGCCACAGGACCGGCTGCGTGACCGCGTTGGAGTCGAAGGGACCGGCCGGATCGTTGTAGTGGTTGAAGAACCGGCCGGGTTTCAGCTGCACCAGCTTGTTGGCCGACAGCCAGTCGCCCTGGTTGTCGGTGACGAAGATGCCACCTTCGGGGCCCCAGCCCATGCCGTTCGGAGTACGCAGTCCACTTGCCGTGTATTCGACCTGCCCGGTCGCTTTGTTGACTTTGATGGCGGTGCCGCGGTTGGCGGCGAGCTGCGGCTTGGTGGTGCGCCCGCCGGGAGTGATCTGCACCGACAGGTTGAGGTAGAAGTATCCGTCCTTGTACAGCAGGCCGAACGCGAACTCGTGGTAAGTCCCGCCGAACGGCCAGGTCGCCACCGTGCGCTTGCTGTCGATGACGTCATCGCCGTTGGCATCGTTGAGCTCGACCAGCCGGGACCGCTCCGAGACATAGAGCTTGCCGTCCACGTACTTGATGCCCATGGGGTCCTGCAACCCTGTGGCGATCTTCTTCACGGTCACCTGCTGGGCGGAGGTGGTGCCGGTGACGTTGCCCAGCAGGTAGACCTCGCCGAGCGGTGCGGTGGTGCCGTAGTCGCCGCCCCACGTGGTGATGGCCAGCCTGTTGTCGGGCAGCCAGTCCATCCCGGTGACTTTCGGCTCGAACCCGCTGGGACGCAGATTGGTGAGCGTGTAGTTGGGGTGCACCGCGTTCAGTGGCAGCCCGTCGCCCGGGGTGTCCATCCCCTGGACGCATTCCTTGGTGCCAGGTGCGGTCACCCGGGTGACGCCGGATTCGGTGCTCAGCGCCGTGGTCGGCACGAGCGCGAACTGTGTGGCGCCCGGTGGCTGCCACTCCAGCTTGAGCGTCTGACCACCGGTGTTGTCGAAATGTTCGATGCGCAGCTTGTGATAGCCGGCGGACAGGTCGATGGTGCCGTCTTTCGGCGACGCGCCGTGCACGCCGTCGTGGCTGATGACCGTCGTGAACGTGCTGTTCACGTCGTCGTTGTCTACGACGGTGCTCTTGTCGATACGCAGGCGGGAGCCGTCGTCACTGGTGAGCCGGAACGTGTACGAGCCGGCCGTCGGGATATTGATGTTCGCGATGACCTGGGTGTGGAACCTGTCGGCGATGCCGAAGTCGGCCTGGGTCGACCAGTTGATCGCCGGCATCAGCTTGTCGAAGTTGGGGGTCTGCCCTGGCTTGAGCGTGCACAGCCCGGGTAGATCAGATCCGATGTTGTAGGTGCGCAACGTGACGCCGGGATCCTGCGGTGGGATCGCGGCATGTGCCGGCACAGCCACCAGCGACAGCATCACGCTCAGCCCGAGGGCGACGGCTGGCGCCCGATGCCGCCGGCGGGCGACTTCTGGGACGGTCTGGGAACTCATGGCGACCCTTCTCGTGATCGCATCCGCGCAGCAGTGCACACACCGGCCCGGATGGCAGGGTGGGATCAGACGGGGTACCTGACGTAGGTCGGACGCGCGCCGCCGCGTCGTCTTCTCAACGGACCGGGCTTACTCTCGCTCCAAGCGAAACTCCCAGCGTCGGGGTCAGGAAAGCGCTTTCCGGAGCGTTGAGTCACTGTAGATGAACTATCGTGCTGTTTCAATGCCTTCACGCTGCCGGTGGGGCTGGCGCCGGACAACGAACAACCCTGGAAACCGACGTCACGATCCGAGCGCCGTCCATCAGCGGCGTGGCCGATACGTGTCAAGGGTTGTCGCCACGTGTGTCTCACACGCGGAGGGCGGACATCGGTGCGCACTGGTGTCACGGGCCGCGACTTCCCAGGTCTCGCGAGGGTGTACCGGATCCGATGACCGCACAATGCGGCAGACCGTGCGTGGACTCCCGGCTGTCCGTTTCGGCCTGAACACCCGACACGCGCCTTCAGCCGTGTCGGTCGACCGGAGGCCGGAGCATGGCGGTGCCCGGCGGGCCAGTCCGCTCCTCTCGTGCGGACCTTTGCCCCAAAAGCGACTTCGATCATTTGGCGCAAAACGATCTTCCGGTGGGCATACATAGCTTGATATCAATCTCTGCAGCCACACTCCTCCCAGCCCAGGAGTACGACATGCGGAGATCCCGTCTCGTTGCCCTCGCTCTCAGCACCGCCGCCGCCCTCGGCGTCGCCCTCGCTGCCGCCGCGCCCGCCAGCGCCGCGGCCACCGACCGGTACGTCGCCCTCGGCGACTCCTACGCCTCCGGCGTCGGCGCCGACAGCTACACCGCCGAGAGCGGCTCCTGCCAGCGCAGCACCAACGCCTACCCCGCCCTGTACAACGCCAACATCAAACCCGCCGCCTACAAGTCGGTCGCCTGCTCGGGCGCCACCACCGCCGACGTCATCAGCGGCCAGCTGTCGGCACTGTCCAGCTCCACCACCCTCGTCAGCGTCACCGTCGGCGGCAACGACATCGGCTTCACCAGCATCCTGACCACCTGCGTGCTCCAGGGCGAGGCCGACTGCATCGCCGCCGTCAACACCGCCGAGACCAAGGTGCGCACCGAGCTGCCCACCAGGCTCGGCAACGTCTACAAGGGCATCAAGGCCAAGTCCCCCTCGGCCCGCGTCATCGTCGTCGGCTACCCGGTCTTCTACCAGCTCGGCACGATCTGCGTCGGCCTGAGCGCCAACTCCCGCGCGAAAATCAACGAGGGCATCAACCTGCTCGACGACACCACCAAGGCGGCCGCCGCCGCGGCCGGCGTGAAGTTCGCCGACGTGCGCACCGCCTTCGTCGGCCACCAGCTGTGCAGCTACGGCGAGAAATGGCTGCACGCCCTGAACTACCTGACGCTCAGCAAGTCCTACCACCCGACGGCCGCGGGCCAGTTGGGCGGCTACTACCCGGCGTTCCGCTCGGCCGCCGGCTGAGCAGGCGCTTCGGGGCTGGATGATCGGGCCGTGGTCGCGCCACGTCAGGTCGTCCTCGACCAAGTTCCAGTCGCGGGAAGGCGCCGAGCAGCGCCGTCAGCGCCGCGGGGGCGGTGCGGCGGGTCAGCTCGGCGCCCGGCCGGTGGTGCCGGCCGCGGTCGAAGGACAGGTGCGGTTCGGGCGGCGAATCACATCGTTCGGTCGACGGCGGCTTCGCAGCCTGATCCCTTGCGGACGGTCAGTCCTCATCGGGCGCGACACTGAACTCCCCGCGGGCCCAGCGCAGCAGGAAGTCGGTCGCGGCCGCGGTCATCCCGCCGGCCGCGAACTGGCTCCGCGCCTTCTGTAATGCCGTCGCCGCCCTGCGCGCCGCATCGGCGCCCGTTGACTGTTCGCGGTGCGCTTCCCGGGCCGTCGCCAGAGCGCGCAGCACCGGTGCGTGCCGTTCTCCCGCGGGCCGTCCGGCCTCGTGCTCCAGGAACGGCAGCGCGAGCAGCAGCAAGGTCGCCAGACCCGCGCCGTCGCCCGCCCAAGCACCGGCCGGGATCTGCCGCCCGCGAACGGACGGGTCGCCGGCCGGGCGCCACGGCAGCCAAGGCAGCGGCGCACGGAGCAGCGCATCACCCAGCACGCCGGCACGTGGCGGCAGCACGCCCCCGGCGAGGGCCAGCAGGCAGTCCACGATGCGGGCCACCACCGGCGGCGACGGCGTCACGTGCTCCAGTGCCCTGCCGGCGAAGTCGACGATCTGCGCCTGTCCGGCCCGCCGCGCCGCCGCCTCCGCGGCCCAGCGCGCTTCCGCCGTCCTGGACGCCGCGTCCGCCGCGAGCAGGTCCGCGTCGAGCGCCGCCGCGTCGAGCGTCTCCGCCGCGTCCAGGGCGGCGGTGAGCAACCTGTCGGCGCCGCCGTCGACGTTGCGGTCCAGCAGCTGCACGGTGAGCTGACCGACGACCTCCCAGCTCGCCTCACCGACCCGGCCGTCCAGCACCGCCCACGCGTCCCCGGGCACCGGGTTGTGCCGGACCAGGTACTCCGCGGCGAAGTACTCCAGGAACGTGCGGTGCGCGAACCCGTACACCGGCTCGGCGCCCACGACCCCGAGCTCGGTCAGGACCCAGGCCCGGCCCGCGCAGAACCCCAGGAACTCCTCGGCCATCCGGGCCGCGGCGTCCTCCTCGTAGCGTTTGGCGGTCAGGTGCTCCACCAGCAGGCGCAGGATCGCCGAGCGGGGCGCCGCGCTGTCACCGCTGCCGGTCAGCAGGTGCCAGGCGAGGCGCTGCACGGACGCGCGGACCTCCCCGGCGAACTGCATCAGGATCGGCAACCCCTTGCGCATCCGGTCCCACTGCTCGAACACCATCAGCGCGCAGCGCTCGTAGACCTGGGCGCGGTTGCGGGGGATGAAGTGCTCGGCGGCGTACATCGCGCACAGCAGCGACAGCAGGAGCGGGTTGCGGCGCAGGTCCTCGATCGAGGCGCTCTCGTGCAGGAAGGAATCGGCCATGCCGGCGCGGTCCTGCGGCACGGTGCCCTCGTCCAGGCTGAACCACCGCGAGGCGTACGCCGTCACCTGCCCGGAGTCGAAGCTCTCGATCTGGTAGGTACTGAACAGCCGCCCCGACAGCGGTGCGTCCAGGTACCCGATCCGGCGTGACGTCACGACGATCGCCGTCAGCGGGTATGCGGTGGCGAAGCCCTCGACGAGCCGGACCACCCGGTTGCGCAGCGCGACGTCGGTCAGCTCGTCCAGCCCGTCGAGGATGACCAGGGCCCGGGCGTTGAGCAGCAGGTACCGCACCGTCTCCACGGTCACCCCGACGTGGTACGGCTCCTGGCACACCGCGACGAGGTGCTCGTCCAGGGAACGTTCGCCGCGTTCGAGTGCCCGCGACAGGTCACGCAGGACGACCAGGAACGGCACCAGGTGCTCGCCGCCGGGGTACCGGTGCCCCGCCACGTCGTGGGCGAGCTTCGCGGCCAGGGTCGACTTCCCGGCCCCGGGATCGCCGAGCACCACCGACCGCCTGGTCGGCAGGGCGAGACCGGCCGGCAGCGGCCCGCGCACGCTGCTGGCGCCGGCGGCCGTCAACGTCGGTTCGACATGCAGGTCCGACCACGGCACGGAGCGGTTCTGGCCGGTGTGCGGCAACCGGATCTCCGCGTGCAGCGCGGCCACCCGCGACCGCAGCTGCGCCGCGACGTGCTGCAGGTGCGTCAGGTCGTGCAGGCCGGCCAGCACCTGTGCGTTGGCCGCTGCGGTGGCGTCGTGGACCGTGGCCACGGCGGAGCCGATCACGAGTCCGTCGGTGATCTTCGTGACGTCCGGGTCGCGTAGCGCGTCGGCGATCGCGTCGGTCAGCTCGTCCAGCCTCCGGCCCGGCCGCCCGGGTTGCATCGAGCCCGTCGGAGCCAGCACCCGCCGGGGAGGAACACCATGTACACCAGTCAATTCCGCGCCGTCTGGATCGCGGTCGCGGTCCTGGCCGGCCTGCTCGCCGCAGCCGCCGCCGGCGTCCTGGCGCACGTCGCCGGTGACCGGCCGGCCCGTGCGATGCTGACGGCCGGGGCCACGTTCGCGGCCACGCTGACGCTGGGCATCACGTTGATCGCGATGCTGGTGCAGTGAACGGACGCCCAGTGTCAGCATGGTGGTGCCAAGGCCCGAGTGCCGTCCTCGCCGCGTTCATGGCCGCCCCCGGCGGGCCGCGGTGGCGGCACGCGGCGCTGTGGATGGTGCAGGAACCGGGCAACCGCGTCGCCATGGTCACCGCCGTGACGCTGCTGGTGGCAGGTGTCGCCGCGTACGCGATCCGCGTCGGCCCCCAGGTCGCCCCGGTCGAGGCGGCGATGGACCAGTAGGCGGTCGCCGTCTGCCAGGACCGGTCAGGTGAGCGCCAGCCGGACCGGGTAGCGGCGCAGCCACAGGTTGAGGCCGAGCAGCAGCTCGACCGAGCGCCGGCTCGTTCCGAACCCGCTCTCCTCCAGCGGGGCGGCCAGCGTCTCCCGGACCCGCGGCTGGTTGATCAGCTCCGCGATCGGTGCCTGCGGGTCGTCGACGACCTCGATCAACGACTGGCGCAACGTCCGTTCGTACCCCGGATCCTGCGTCGACGGGTACGGGCTCTTCCGCCGGCGCAGCACCGGCTCGGGCAGCAGGTCGGCGACGGCGGCGCGCAGCAGGCTCTTCTCCCGGCCGTCGAATGCCTTCATCGACCACGGCGTGTTGTAGCCGTACTCCACCAGCCGGTGGTCGCAGTACGGCACCCGGACCTCCAGCCCGTGCGCCATGCTCATCCGGTCCTTGCGGTCCAGCAGGATCTGCAGGAATCGGGTCAGGTGCAGGTAGGAGATCTCGCGCATCCGGTGCTCGGCCGGCGACTCGTCGGGCAGGTGATCGACCTCGGCCAGTGCCTGCCGGTAGGCGGCGTCCCGGTACCCGGGCAGATCCAGGGCGCGCTCCAACTCCGGGGCGAACAGCCCCTGGGTGCTGCCCGGTCGATCCGGCAGCGCGGTCAGCCAGGGGAACCCGTCGGCGTTGACCGCGATGGGGTCGTGGAACCAGCGGTACCCGCCGAACACCTCGTCCGCCGACTCGCCGGACAACGCGACGGTCGAGTGCTCCCGCACCGCGCGGAAGAGCAAGAACAAGGAGGTGTACAGGTCACCGAGGCTGGTCGGGACGTCGTTGGCGACCATGACCTCCGTGCGGTACAACGAATCCGTCAACTCGCCGCTGTTCAACACGATGTCGGCGTGCTGGGAGCCGACGTGCTCGGCGACCTCGTGGACGTAGGGCGTGTCCGGCTCCGGCCGCATCGCGTCCGGGTGGAAGTGCTCGGTCTGCCCGACGAAGTCGACCGCGAACGAGCGCACCGGCCCCAGCCCCTGTTCCCGCAACCCGAGCGCGGCGAGCGCGGTGACCGCCGACGAGTCGAGCCCACCGGACAGCAGGGTGCACAGCGGCACATCCGCGATCAACTGCCGGCGGATGATGTCTTCCAGCAGGTCTCGCACGGTGTGTACGGTCGTGTCGAGGTCGTCCGGATGCGGCCGCGCCGACAGCCCCCAGTAGCGGCGCGTCCGAGTCCCGTCCCGGTCGACGACGACGACGTGGCCCGGCTGGACCTCGTGTATCCCGCGATAGACGCCGTGCCCCGGCGTCTTCACCAGCGCCAGCAGCTCCCGCAGCCCGTCAAGGTCCACCTCGGCCGACACGTCCGGATGGGCCAGAATGCTCTTCGGCTCCGAGGCGAAGAGCACCCCGTCCGGCGTCGGATGGAAGCACAGCGGCTTCACCCCCATCCGGTCCCGGACCAGCAACAGGCGCTGCCGGCGGCCGTCCCACACCCCGAAGGCGTACATGCCGTTGAGCCGTTCGGCGAAATCCTCGCCCCACTCGAGGTAGGCGTGGAGCACGACCTCGGTGTCGGAGTCGGTCCGGAAGCCGTGTCCGAGCGCGCGCAGCTCCGAGCGCAGCTCCCGGTAGTTGTAGATCTCCCCGCTGTACGTGAGGGCGACGGCCGGCTGCCGGTCCTCCTCGGCGAGCATGGGCTGAACGCCGCCCGCCAGGTCGATCACGGCCAGCCGGCGATGGCCGAAGCCGCAGTGCTGATCGAGCCAGAGCCCTTCGGCATCGGGCCCGCGGAGCGCGGCGGTGGCCGTCATGGCCCGCAGCGCCGACTGCTCACGGACAAGATCTCGGTCATAAGCGACCCATCCGACAATTCCGCACATGTTAGGCAGGTACCCGTCCATCGCCGGGCACAATCGCCCGCGACGCCTGCACATGGACAGCGCCATCAACCAGATCAGACGCGACCGTGCCTGGCCTCTCGCTTCGACAAGCTCGCCGTGCGCTATCAGGCCACCGTCACCATCACCGCGATCAACGGGTGGCGCTGACCCGAACTACCGAACACGCCGTTGTCGGCGGATTGGTCGACCCTCGCTTAAGCCGGGCCGTGACGGGCATAGCTCGCGGGCGCCGTTGCGGGCGGCGCGATCCACCGCAGAGGAGTGGCAATGACCATGCTTACGGGCAAGACCGCGGTCGTCACCGGCGGTACCACGGGAATCGGACTGGCCGCGGCGCGGCGTCTCGCCGCGGACGGCGCCCACGTCTTCGTCGTCGGCCGGCGTGCGGAGCGACTGCGCGACGCCGTCTCGCACATCGGCGCCAACGCGACCGGCGTCCAGGCCGACGTGTCGGACGCCGCCGACCTCGACCGGTTGTATGCGACGGTCGGCGAGCAGGGGCGCCGGCTCGACGTGCTGTTCGCCAACGCCGGTGTCGGCTCGTTCGCCACGCTCGAACAGGTCGACGAGCAGCACATCGACCAGATTTTCGGCATCAATGTCAAAGGCGTGCTGTTCACCGTGCAGAAGGCGCTGCCGCTGCTCAACGACGGCGCGTCGGTCATCGTCAACACCTCGACCGCGGCAGACCGCGGTGAGGCGTCCTTCGGGGTGTACGCCGCGTCGAAGGCGGCGCTGCGCTCCTTCGTCCGCACCTGGGCCAACGAGCTCAGGGTCCGCGACATCCGGGTCAACGCCGTCGCGCCGGGCCCGATCGACACTCCCGGGATCGAGGGCCTGGCGCCCAGCGCCGAACATGTCGGCCGGCTCAAGTCCGACCTGACGGAGCAGGTACCGATGGGCCGGATGGGTCGGCCGGAAGAGGTCGCCGACATGGTGGCGTTCCTCGCCTCGGACCAGAGCACGTTCGTGACCGGATCGAACCTGTACGTCGACGGGGGCCAGAACCAGGTGTGACACCGGTCAGGAGGTGGCCGCCGGGTGAGGGGCGCCGAGATACGGGAACCGGTCCATGACGTCGGTGTGCGGCTTCAGGCCGGTGGACGGTGCCTCGTTCCTGGTGAGCAACGCGACACGGATGTCGATGACGTCTTCGGTGAAGGTCCGGCCGTTGGGGTACGCGGCCGGTCTGGTCGGGTCGAAACGCAGCATGTCCGGCAGCAGCCCGTGCTCGTCCAGGGCGGCGACCGCCTCTTCGCGCGTGTAACCGCCGGTGTGACCCAGCAGGTGGACGAACTGGTCGGTCCACCTGAGCCGGTCATGCACCGGCTCGCTCGCGTTGTACTCCTCCTTGGTCTCGTCCGTGTTGAAGAAGCTGCTCATCGACGGGTGCCCGGCCCGGTCCACATGGACCAGCTCGCCGTCGCGCAGCACGCTGCACCGGCCCCAGATCCGCAGCTCGGGTCCGGGCTTCAACTCGGCGGTCGGCAGCTCGACGGCCATGGAGCAGACGTTGGCGGTGGCGTTGGAGTCGACCCCGGTCCAGGGTGACCTCCCAGACAGGTGCGGCGCGGTGAAGTTCCGGTTGCCGCTGGTGTCGAACAGGTTCTTGATGCCGTCGAAGTCGAAGTAGAACGCGTCGCTGCGGCTGCCGGCGGCCACCATGGAGCTGCCGCTGCTGACCACGTTCGCCTGCGGGCCGAACGACACGGCGGCATCCGCCACGATCGGGACGCCGCCCGCCTCGGGCCTGCGGGCCTGCGCACCGGTGGCCATGAACACGCTGTAGGTCTGCCCGCCGTCGGCCGCCGGCGGGCTGAACACCCAGCTGAACGCGATGTCGACCAGGTCGTCACCGTCGTTGTCGATGTTCAGCCGATACACGGCGTCCGGATGCAGGGCGTCGGCACCGGGGTTGGCGTTGAGGATGAGCACGGTCCTGCTCCGGTCGCCTGGCGCGGCGAACGCATACAGGTCACACAGGTCGAGACGCGGATCCCCGAGGGGCGCACCGAGACTGAGTCCGGTGAAGTGGTTGGACACGTCAAGCTCTCCCGACGTTCGCTCATGGATTCGCTGGTACGCCTGGGCGCCGGTCCTGCACAATGCGGCGCACTCGCGCCCCGAGCGGTGCATCCACGCTAACCGGCGCCACCGTCGCGCTCCCCGCTGCGAGCAGTCCGAGCCGGGGGATTTGCCGGGTGACGCACCGCCAGCGAGGCCGCCGCCTTGCCGGCGGAAGGTGACCTGAAGCGAATCGTAAGCGGTCCTCGGCAGAGTGCTCCCTGTCAGCAGCGATCACCACGATCCACCCGGGAGAACCTCCGATGCGCAAGCTCATCAACTCCACCTACCTCACCCTCGACGGCGTCATCGAGAACCCGATGTGGACGGCGCCCTACTTCGCCGAGGAAGCGGCCGAGGTGGCCACCGAGGTCACCAGCGGCGCGGACGCGCTGCTCATGGGCCGCGCCACCTACGACGGCTTCTCGCAGGCCTGGCCGGCGATGGACGAGAACGATCCCGCCACCGGCGCCGCGTTCTTCAACAACGTGAAGAAGTACGTGGCGTCGACCACGCTGAAGGACCCCTCCTGGAGGAACACCGAGGTGCTGGAAGGGGATCTGGTCGAGGCGGTCGCGAAGCTCAAGGAGCAGGACGGCGGGAACATCGTGCAGTACGGCTACGGCGCGGTCACCGCGCAGCTGGTCGCGGCCGGCCTGGTCGACGAGGTGAAGTTCTGGATCCACCCGGTCATCGTGGGCGCCGCCGGCTTCTCCAGCGTGCTGAGCGATGTCAAGGCCACGTTCGAACTCATCGACACCCGGGTCTTCACCAACGGGGTCATCGTCGCGACCTACCGGCCGAAGGCCACCGCCTGAGCGAGGCTGAGTTTGGCGCCCTCGGCCACCAGCTCGTCGAAGCGTTCCTGGCCGAGCGCGGCGACCGCCCGTCGCGCCGCCCGGTCGAGCTCGTCCTGCTCGGCCGGGGAGACCGGGGCGAAGTTATGCTCGCGGGCGGTGGCCGCGGCACCCAGCAGCCGGGCCGCCACGGCCGGCTCGGCCACCGCGGCCATGCCCTCGGCAGCGCCGATACCGTCGCGGGTGGAGCCGATGGCGCTCTCGTACGCCTCCATGTGCAGCGCCCAGGCGGCCGCCGGGTCGCCCTGCGACTCCCGCGCGTAGGCCAGCTCGACCAGGATCATCGGCAGGTACGGCGGCGGGTTCGGCTCGAACCGGCCCTGGTCGGCGATGCGGGTCAGGTGGGTGACGGCCTGGTCGAGGCGGCCCGAGCGGCGGGCCGCGATGCCGAGGCCCATCTCGGCGAACACCACCGCGGTCGGCGCGCCCTGCTCCACGGCCAGCCGGTAGGCGCGTTCGGCCAGCTCCCGCGCCGTTTCGTGGTCCCGGCCCTGCACCGCCAGCCAGGCCAGCCACGACAGTTTCGCGCCGACCTGCGGCGACAACGAGAGCTCGGTCGCCCAGCGCAGCCCTTCCCGGTGCAGGGCGGCGGCCCGTTCGGGCCGGCCTTGGAACTCCGCCAGCCCGCCGAGCCAGTCACTGGCCCGCAGCCGCCCCCACCGATCGCCGAGTTCGGCGAACAGCGCGTCGCTGCGCGTCGCGGTCGCCTCCAGCGCGGACAGGTCACCGGCGGCGTGCGCGAGCATCGCCCGCGACGCCAGCACCGCCGCCTCGGTCCACGCGTCGTCGTACCGCTCCGGCAGCAGCTCCGCGGCGAGCGCCAGGTCACCGCGGTCCAGCACGGCGTCCGCCACGAACCAGGCCGACCGTCCTGCCGGGTCCAGGGCGAGCACGTCCCGTACGTTCCCGGGTACCCGCTCGCCCTGCAGCAGCGCCAGCCCGAGCCGCCAGGGCGCGGCGAGGCGCTCCTCGTCGGCCGTGCCGGTCAGCGCCAGGGCGGTGCGGGCCTCGCTGAGCCGCCCCCGCAGCACCCAGTACCAGGTGAGCGCCAGCGCCATCCGCAAGCCGCCGCCGTGCGTGAGCGCGGCCTGCAGGTTGGCCCGCTCGGCGTCCAGGATCGCCAGCCACCGCTGCTGCTCGGGGCCGCGCAACAGCGGGTCGGCGTGCTCGGCGAGGGTGCGGAAGTAACCGGTGTGCCGGCTGCGGACCGCGGCGGCGTCGGTGAGCTGCGCGGCGCCGAACTCCGCGATCGACTCCAGCAGCCGGTACCGTGGCCCCGGCTCGGCCACCACCAGCGACCGTTCCACGAGCCGGTCCACGGCGTCCAGGCCGGCGTCGCACACCTGCTCGGCGGCCTCTGGTGTGCAGCCGTCGCGGAAGACCGACAGCCGGGCCAGCACCGCACGGTCCCGCGGGTCCAGCAGGTCCCAGCTCCACGCGATCACCGCGGTGAGGGTCCGCTGCCGTTCCGGCACGTCCCGCTGCCGGGTGGTGAGCAGCTCGAAGCGGTCGTCCAGGCGGTCCACGACGCCCTGGACGCCGAGCGCGCGCACCCGGGTCGCGGCCAGTTCGAGGGCCAGGGGCAGGCCGTCCAGCCGGCGGCACAGCTGCGCCACCGCGGGTGCGGTCTGCTCGTCGAGCCGGAACCCGCGGTGCTGCGCGGCCGCGCGCGCCGAGAACAGCCGGGCCGCGGCCGAGCGCCGCACCGCGTCGACGTCGGCCGGGTCGCCCGGCAGCGCGAGCGGGCCCAGCTCCCAGACCTGTTCGCCGGTCAGCAGCAGCGGCTCCCGGCTGGTGGCCAGCACGCGCACCCCGGGCGCGTCGCGCAGCAGCCGCCCGACCAGCGCGGCGGCCGCCGCGATCACGTGCTCGCAGTTGTCCAGCACCAGCAGCATCTCGCGGTGCCGCAGCGCCGTCACCAGCCGGTCGGTGGCGGACCCGGTGGTGCCCGGTGCCTCGTGCAGGCCGAGCACCCCGAGGACCTGCTCCGCCACCCGCGGGTCCGCCGGCGGCAGCGGCGCCAGCTCCACCAGGTGCACACCGTCCGGGTGGACCTGTTCGGCGGCGACCGCCGCGGCGAGCCGGGTCTTGCCCACCCCGCCCGGCCCGACCAGGGTGAGCAACCGGACCGCCGGGATCAGGGTGCGCAGCTCCGTGAGCGCCTCGGCCCGGCCGATCAACTCGTCCAGCTGGGCGGGCAGGCTGTTGCGGACGATCGCGGACTTCGGCGGTGCGGTGAGGGCCGGATCCTGCTCGAGGATCCGCCGGTACAGGGCGGCCAGTTCCGGCCCCGGATCCAGGCCCAGCTCGTCGGCGAGCCGTTCCCGCAGCCCGGCGTAGCTGTCGAGGGCGTCGGCCTGCCGTCCCGCGGCGTACAGGGCGCGCATGTGCAGGACGCGCAGCCCTTCCCGCAGCGGGTGGAGCTCGACGAGCTCGGCCAGCTCCGCGGCGACCAGGTCGTGCTCGCCGCGGGCCAGCCGCGCCGCGGCGAGCCGCTCGTGCACGAGGAGGCGCTGCTCGGTGAGCCGGGTCGCCTCGGCGCGCGCGAACTCCTGGTCGGCGACGTCGGCGTACGCCTGGCCGCGCCACAGCGCGAGCGCCGCGCCGAGCCGGTCGACGTCGGCGGCGTCGGCGAGCGCGGCGAACCGGTCGGCGTCGACGTCGCCGGCCCGCAGCCGGTAGCCCGGCGGCCGCGACTCGATCAGGTCACGCGCGCCCGGTTCGGCGTCGTTGAGCGCCTTCCGCAGCTGTGACACCCGCACCTGCAGCGCGCCGGCGGGGTTCGCGGGTGCGTCGTCGCCCCACAGGTCCTCGATGAGCCGGTCGGCGGAGACCACCGTGTTGCGGTGCGCCAGCAGATCGGCCAGCAGCATGCGCACCTTGGCGCCCGGCACGACCACCGGCTCGCCGTCGTCGGTGGTGACGGCGAGCGGACCGAGGATCCCGAAGCGCACGACAGATCATGTTACGGCGGTAAGCCGACCGTAAGCGCAGGCCCGCACACTGCGCCGTATGGAGATGTACTTCGAGGAGCACGGTGACGGCCCGGGACGGCCGCTGATCCTCGTGCCGGCCGCGCTGTCGGGCATCCATACGTCGTTCGGCGCGCTGCTGCCGTTGCTGGCCCGCACGCGGCGGGTCGTCGCCGTCGAGCTGCCGGGGCACGGGCGCAGCCCCGACTGCGCCGGGCCGTACACCGTCAAGGGCTTCGCGGTGCAGGTGGTGCGGCTGCTGGACCGTCTCGGCCTGGCGCGGGCGGACCTGCTGGGCTGGGGGCTGGGCGCCGCGGTCGCCCTGCGGATCGGCACCCACCACCCGGCGCGGGCCGGCCGCCTCGTCCTCGCCTCGCCGGTCTTCGACCGTGGTGGCCTGCACCCCGGGCTGCTCGACGGCGCCGCGCACCTGCGGCCCGAGCACCTGCACGGCTCCGAGCTGCACGAGGAGTACCTGCGTACCGCGCCCGACCCGGCGGGCTGGGATCGCCTCGTCACGAAGATGGCGGTCCTGGACGCGCATCCGCCGCGGTGGACGGCGGCGCAGATCCGCGCCCTGCGGGTGCCCGCACTGGTCGTGGTCGGCGACGCGGACATCGTCCGGCCGGAACATGCCGTGCGGATGTTCCGCCTGCTCGGCGGCGGTGTCCCCGGCGACGTCCGCGCGATGCCGCGCTGCCGCCTCGCGATCCTGCCCGGCACCACCCACACCTCCCTGCCGCACCGGGCCGGGCTGCTGGTCCCGCTGGTCGAGGAGTTCCTCGACGAGGACCTCGCAGACGGACGGACTGCCGGCCGGTCGCCCGCCGTGCGGGTCGAGCCGGCGATCGCGTCCCGAGTCCTCACGGACGAACGCGGATGATGGTCTTGCCCTTGCGTCGCTCAGTCGGGTTGAGGGCGGCGACGGCATCGTCGAGGGCCGCGACGTCGCCGATGTTCGTCCGCAACCGTAGGTCACGCACGCGCTGGACGATCTCACCCAACTGGGCGCGATCGGGCTCGACGACGAAGTCGATCGCCAGGCCGCCGGCGGGCCGCGCCTCGGGCGGCCCTACGACGGTCACCAGTGTTCCTCCGGCCCGGATGAGGCCTGCGGACCGCCGCTGGATGTCTCCGCCGATGACGTCGAATACCAGGTCGACGCCGCCGACGTCGGCCAAGGCGTCGTTGTCGAGGTCGACGAAATCCTGCGCGCCGAAGTCGAGCGCCTTCTGACGGTCGGCAGCGCGCCCCGTACCGATGACGTACGCGCCGGCCTCACGCGCGAGTTGCGTCACCATGGTCCCGACCGCGCCGGCCGCGCCGTGCGCGAGGACGCTCTGCCCCGCCTGAAGACGGCCGTGCTGGAACAGCCCCTGCCACGCGGTCAGGCCCGAGATCGGCAGGCTCGCGCCCACCGTGAAATCGACGTCGCCGGGCAGCGGCGCGAGGTTGCGTGCCTCGACGGCCACGTACTCCGCCAGGGTGCCGTCGCGATGCCAGTCCGCGAGGCCGAACACCCGCTGTCCCACCGACAGCCCCGTCGTGCCAAAGCCGAGAGCGGTGACCACTCCGGCCAGTTCGTGTCCAGGGATCGACGGTGTCCGGTCACGGTCGAGGCGATCGGTCCAGGTCGAGGGCCACGCCATCTCAGTCGGGACGAATCCCGACGCATGAACCTGAACGATGACGTCGCCGATCGCCGGCTCCGGCTCGGGCCGCTCCACCAGCGTCATCCCGGCCGTTCCCGCGGCCTGATCGGTTACCGCAATCGCCTTCATCCGGTGTCCTACGATGCTGATCGGTAGGGTCGTGGCGAGGCCGGCACTACCCGGTCGGGTCGAGCACAAACCCGGCCGTTCGCGGCCGCGCGGGGGTACACCGTGCCGGTCGAAGCGTCGCCGGCTGGGTAGGGATGAGGCCATGGACTTCGGAGTCGGATATTTCCCCACCCACAACGCCATGGCCCCGGGGGACCTGGCGCGGCTGGTCGAGGAGCGCGGCCAGTCCGCCGTGTTCTTCGCCGAGCACACCCACATCCCGGCCAGCCGGGACACGCCGTACCAGGACGGGCAGGAACTGCCGCGGAAGTACTGGCACACCTACGACCTCTTCGTCGCGCTGACCGCGGCCGCGGCGGCCACCAGCCGGCTGCGCGTCGGCAGCGGCATCTGCCTCGTCATCGAGCGTGACCCGATCATCACCGCCAAGGAGGTCGCCTCGCTCGACCAGCTCTCCGGCGGCCGCTTCGAGTTCGGCGTCGGCGCCGGGTGGAACCGCGAGGAGATGCGCAACCACGGCACCGACCCGCGGGTGCGCATGGCCGTGCTGCGCGAGCGCATCGAGGCGATGAAGGCGATCTGGGCCGAGGAGGAGGCGTCGTACCACGGCAAGTACGTCGACTTCCAACGGATCTGGTCCTTCCCGAAGCCGGCCCAGCGCCCCCACCCGCCGATCCTCGTCGGTGGCATGGGCCCAGGCGTGCTGGACCGCGTACTGGCGTTCGGCGACGCCTGGTTCCCCAACTACGGCGAGGGCGTCATCGAGCGCATCGGCGAGCTGCGGGCCCGGGCCGAACGCCGGATCGACGTGCAGGTGCTCTCGGCGCCGGCCGATCCCGCGGTACTGCAGCGCCTCCACGAGGCCGGCGTCCAGCGCGCCAGCCGGTGGATCCCCTCCGGCCCGCGCTCGATCGTCGAGCGCGGCCTCGAGCAGTGGGAGCGGGCCATCGCCGACTTCGCCGGTGAAGGAGTGTGACGCCGGACGAGTGCCGGCAGCGTTTCGGGGCGGCGCGGGTGGCCCGGCTGGCCACCGTCGCCCCGGACGGCTCGCCCCATGCCGTGCCCATCGTGTTCGCGCTGGAGGGTGACACCGTCTACCACGGCGTGGACGCCAAGCCGAAGCGGCACACCGCCCTGCAGCGGCTGGCCAACCTGGCCGCCGAGCCGCGCGCCGCCGTGCTCGCCGACCATTACGACGAGGACTGGTCCGCGCTGTGGTGGGTCCGCGCCGACGGCATCGCGCGTGAGGTGGACCCGGCGGGGGAGGAGGGCCGCCGGGCGCTCGGGCGGCTGGTGGCGCGCTACCCGCAGTACCGGATCCGGGGGCTGGTCATCGCGGTCGACGTTGCCCGGTGGACGGGCTGGTCGGCCTCGTAGAGTCGGGGCCATGACCGACTTCTCCGCCGAGCACCGGCGGCTCATCGACACCGTCGCCGAGCGCCCGGGTGCGCAGATCGCCGAGGCGGCGGTGGCCTACGACCACGACGGGCAGCCCATGGAGGGCTACCGCGCCCATGACGCCGCGGTCGCCGGGCCGAAGCCCGCCGTGATCATCGTGCACGACTGGACGGGGCTTCGGGAGTACCCCAAGGCCCGTGCCCAGATGCTCGCCCGCCTCGGCTACTACGCCTTCGCCGCCGACCTCTACGGCACCGGACGGCGCTTCGAGGACCACCAGAGCGCTGCGGCGGAGGCCGGGAAGTACTACGGCGACCTCGCCCTGATGCGCGCCCGGGTCCGCGCCGCCTACGACGTCGTGGCGAACGACCCGGCGGTCGACGCGAGCCGGATCGTCGTCATCGGGTACTGCTTCGGCGGCTCGGCGGCGCTGGAGCTCGCCCGCACCGGGGCGCCGCTGGCCGGCACGGTCGCGTTCCACGCCCGCCTCGTGGCCCACGAGCCGGCCGACGTCGCCGCGATCACCGGCGCGGTGCTGATCTGCACCGGCGGCGCCGACCCGGTGGTGCCCGACGAGGCGGTGGCGGCCTTCCAGGACGAGCTGCGCACCCGCCCCGACCTGGACTGGCAGGTCATCACGTACTCCGGCGCCCAGCACGGGTTCACCCTGCCGGGCGGCGCGCATCACCCGGCGGCCGACGCCCGCAGCTGGCGCGAACTGACGGCCTTCCTGGACGAGGTCTTCTGAAAATCCTCGTCCGGCTGCCGCCGGCAGGCCGCCGTGCGGTGCTGACCGCACGGCGGCCCGGCGGTCCGTCAGCTGCTGTGCCGTCGCTGGCAGGGCATGCAGAAACGGGCGTGGGGCAGCAGCTGCAGACGCTCCTGCGGAATCGGCCCGCCGCACTTGTCGCAGTCGCCGTGGCGGCCCTGCGCGATCCGCTCCAGCGCACCGGTGATCTGGTCCAGTTGCTGCCGGACGTTGGCCAGCAGCGCCGCCTGCGTGTGCGCCTCGGAAGGGTCGCCGGTGTCCGCAGTGAGCTGCGTCAGCCTGGCGGTCTGCGTTTCGAACTGTTCGACGAGCGTCATCCGCAGCTCTTCGATCCAGTGTTGATCGGCCGCGACGCGGGTGTCCCTGTTCATCATGCCCACTCTCTTTGCAACAAAAAAGGGCCGAAGCTGGGAAGCTTCGCCCTGGTGGTCGTTACCCGTAACGGAATGACGACCACCAGGAGGACCACGGCCGGCCTGCGGCGGGGTGGGCAACTCCACGCGGACGACAGCAGCGCGGAGCTGCGGCGCGCGCCATTCCGTGCGGCAGTCGGCGACGGCCGGCGTCAGCATGCTGACGCCGGCGTGAGTCTGGGTGCCGGCCGGATACATCCGCCCACCATAGGCCGAGAAGTGCGCGGAGACCACCATGTTCAACGCTGCTCGTGCCGATGACGCAGCGTGACGAGTGTAGAAGCTGCATTGAGTAGATGCCGGCCGTGAGTGCGGATAACACAAATCTCTGATCTGTCCTGCTCGATGTTTCCGGCGCTTTACAGGCCTGGTGGGTTGTGCCAACATCGCCTCGGCCGGAGCGTCCGGGCGGTTGCCTGCCGCGGGGCGCCGGGGTTGCAGGTGGAAGGGAACAGCGGTGACGCAGAGTGAGACCGTGCCGGTGCAGGACGCGACCTCGCTCGTGCGGGCCGCGCAGCATGGTGACGAGTCGGCCCTCGACGCGATCATCGAGGCGCACCTGCCGCTGGTCTACAACATCATCGGTCGGGCCCTGAACGGGCATGCCGACGTCGACGACCTGGTCCAGGAGACCATGATCCAGGTCGTGCGCGGCCTGCCCGCGCTGCGCGAGCCCGCACGGTTCCGATCCTGGATCGTGGCGATCGCGTACCGGCAGATCCAGATGCACCGTCGCGGCGAGACCCGGCAGCACCCGCGCGCCCGGGAGCTGCCGGACGACCTCCCCGCCCGGGGCGGCGACGTCGAGGATCTCAGCCTCACCGAGTTCATGCTCACCGACCAGCGCAAGGAGCTCGCCGAGGCGACGCGATGGCTCGACGACGCCGACCGGCACCTGCTCGCCCTGTGGTGGCAGGAGGTGACCGGCGAGCTGACCCGGGCCGAGCTCGCCGCGGCCGTCGGGCTGAACGCGATGCACGCCGCCGTGCGAATCCAACGGATGCGGGCGCAGCTCACCGCCGCCCGCAATCTCGTCCGGTCCCTGCACGCCACACCGCGCTGTCCGGAACTGGCGAAGGCGCTCATGTCCTGGGACGGCGGGACCGACGCGCTCTGGCGCAAGCGGCTCACCCGGCACGTGCGCGGCTGTCGGCGCTGCTCCGGGCTCTCCGCTGACCTGCTGGCGCCGGAGAAGCTGCTGCCGGGCTTCGCGGCGCTGCCGTTGCCGCTGTTCGCCCTCGACGGCATCAAGGCGGCCGGGTTGAAGACGGCGTCGACCGGGATGTTCGCCCAGCTGTGGCAGACGAAGGCCGCCGCGGTGGCCGCAGCCGTGGTGGTCGGCGGCGGTGGTCTGGCGTTCGCGGTGTACGAGACACCGATGTCCGGCGCGGACCGCCCGGCCGGGACCGCCGCTCCGTCGGCCACCGGGGGCCCGGTCGTGTCCGGCCCGCCGGCCGCGGCGGGCTCCGCGTCGTCCGCGGCCCAGCCCGGGCCGCCGGTCGCCGAGTACTTCGTCGCACCGGGCGGCGACGACACCGCGGACGGCAGCGCCGCGCGCCCGTTCGCGACGATCACCAAGGCGGCGTCGGTGGTCAGGCCCGGCCAGACGATCGTGCTGCGCGGCGGCACGTACACGCCGGCCGCGCCCATCGCGCTCGACACCAGCGGCGACGAGACGCATCGCATCACGCTCAGCGCGTACCGCGACGAGAAGCCGGTGATCGACGCGCGCGACATCCCGGCCGGCCGATCGGCGATCACCCAGCGCGGCAGCTACTGGACCGTGCAGGGCCTCGAGGTCAAGAACTCCACCGGCAGCGCCTACGTGTGCCTGTCGTGCAAGCAGAACATCTTCAGGCGCCTGTCCCTGCACGACAACGTCGACGCCGGGCTGGCCCTGCGCGGCGAGGGCACGGCCGGCAACCAGGTGCTCGACAGCGACTTCTTCAACAACCACGATCCGGCCGACCAGGGCGGGTCCGGCGTCGGCCTGGCCATCAGGCTCGGCTCTGGCGAAGGCAACGTCGTGCGCGGCTGCCGTTCCTACAACAACGCAGACGACGGCTTCGACTTCGGCGACTTCGCCAGCCCGATCGACATCCAGCACAACTGGGCGTTCGGCAACGGCGTCAACCGCTGGGGCGTGACCGGGTGGCGGAGCAACGGCAACGGCTTCACGTTGGGCGGCGGCAGCCCGCCGGTCGCGGCCGGTCACAGCGTGCGGCACAACGCCGCATGGGGCAACGTCCACAACGGCTTCGCCGACGGCGGTAACCCGGCCGAGCTGCGCCTGTCGAACAACACCGCGTACAAGAACGGCGCCACCGGCTTCGGCATGCCGGCGAGTCCCGCGACGTTGCGCTCCAACGTCGCTGTCGGCAACAACGACCCGGCGGCCATGGGCGCGGGCGTCCACAGCAGCCGCAACACCTGGGACGAGGGCACCTGGACCGCGTCGATGTTCCGGTCCACCGACGCCACCGCCGCCCAAGGACCCCGCAACGCCGACGGAGCCCTTCCGGCCACGGACTATCTGTCCACCGGCAACGGCATGGGCGCGTCGATGTCCGCGCCGTGACCGGACTCGGCCCGGCGCCGGCGGTACCGCGCGACGCAGCCCGTTGACGCAGTGCCGGGCCGGCGCCTTTCCGTGGAACGGATGCCGGCACAGCTTTCACGTCCCTGCGGGCGTCCTCGGCGCGAATGCGCTGCTCACGGCCCCGAGCGGAGAATTCTCCGGCGAACTTCCACGAAGCCGTAATACCGGTGCCCGGCGTGCATCTACAAGGCGTCCACCGCCATCGGATTCCGCCAACCCCGGATGGCGACCAGCAAGCCCCGAAGGAGGACCCCACGTTGAAGGGCCACCTCGGGCGACGACCGGCACCTCCCGTCGTCGCCACCGCCTGCGCCGGTAAGGGCACCCGCCAGACGGAGACGCATTCGTGAAGACGTACAGCTCGAAGCCCCGCACGATCGCGGCGGCCGTGTCCGGGCTCGCGCTGGCCGCCCTGGCCACGGCGGTCGTCATCGCCGGGCCGGCCGCACTGGGTGGAGCGCCCGCTTCGGCGGCCACCTGCGACGACAAGCTCGTCGGCTGGGCCACCGTGGCCGGCACCGGCGTGAGCACCACGACCGGCGGCGGCAACGCCCCGCCGCAGACCATCACCACGCTGGCCGACCTGGTCAAGTACGGCGGCGACGCGACCCCGCGGGTGCTGCGCATCTCCGGCACCATCACCACCGGCTCCTACGCCGTGGACATCGCCAGCAACAAGACCCTCATCGGCGCGGACAGCAAGGCGACCATCCACGTCTACAACGACTACTACACGTCGGCAGGCAACCTCTACGCGATCGGCGTCGGGTCGCTGGCCTCGGTCCTGGTCGAGAACAACTACTTCAAGAACGTGAAGAGCCCGCACCAGTTCATGTACGTGCGGCCGTCGTACATCACGGCGCGCGGCAACATCTACGACAACACCACCGGCGCCAAGGACACCGGGGCCGGCGGCACGGGCGGTGGCGTCACACCGTTCACCGACCCGCCCTACAGCTACACGGCCGACCCCGCCTCCGCCGTGCCGTCTCTGGTCCAGTCGTGCGCCGGCCCAACGCTCGCCGGCAGCACCACCCCGTCGCCGTCCCCGTCCAGGTCCAGGTCCGCGACGGCCGCACCGACACCGTCCGCCGGCAAGGGTTGTACGGCCACCTACAGCACGGTCAACAGTTGGGAGGGCGGCTTCCAGGGTGAGGTGGCGGTCAAGGCGGGGAGTTCGCCGATCACCGGTTGGACGGTGAAGTGGTCGCTCGCCAACGGTCAGAGCGTCTCGCAGGTGTGGAACGGCAAGCTGACCACGAGCGGGTCGAGCGCCACCGTCGTCAACGAGAGCTACAACGGCGCCGTGGCCGCCGGTACGTCCACCACCTTCGGCCTGCTCGCCACCGGGACCGCGAGCACACCGACGCTGACCTGCTCGAGCACCTAGGAACCGCCTGCGCCGCACCGTGCCCGCTGCTCCAGCGGGCGCGGCTACGGGCGTGCCCAAACAGATCCCCACTCCACCTACGCACAGCAGAAAGGTCAGCATGACAACGTCACGCTCAAGGCGGTTCGTGAACGCCTTGTCAGCACTGCCGAAGCCCGTCCGCCTCGGCCTGGCCGGTGCCACGGCCGCCGGCCTGGTCGTCGCCGGACTGGTCACCACCACCCAGACGGCCAACGCGGCCACGGTGGCCGCGTTCCCCGGCGCACAGGGCCCGGCCATGTACGCCACCGGCGGCCGCGGTGGCGACGTCTACCACGTCACCAACCTCAGCGACAACGCCTCCAGTCCGCAACCGGGGTCGCTGCGCTACGGCATCAACAACGCCCCGGGCAGCGGCCGGACGATCGTGTTCGACGTGGCCGGCACCATCAAGCTCTCCCCGCCCGGGCGGCAGGGCTGGCTGTCGATCGGGAAGAGCAACATCACGCTCGCCGGACAGACCGCTCCCAAGCCCGGTATCACGGTCATGGGTCAGGCCACGAAGGTCACCGGCGACAACATCATCATCCGGCACATGAAGTTCCGCCCCGGCAAGGACCAGGCCAATCCCGGGGTGGCGACCAACGACGGCCTGTGGCTCACCGGCGACAAGATCATCGTCGATCACACGTCGGTCAGCTGGGCCGACGACGAAGGCATCAGTGCCTCCGACGGCGCGGGCCAGATCACGGTGCAGTACTCGATCGTCTCCGACGGCCTGAACTACAAGGGCCACAGCTACGGCGCGCTCATCGGCAGTGACGTGACCGGCTCGAACATCGCCTACCACCACAACCTGTTCGCCCACAACACCAGCCGCCTGCCCCGGCTCGGCAACGAGACCGGTGCGGTGAACTACGTCGAGTGGAGCAACAACATCGTCTTCGAGGGCAAGGGGTACAGCGGCGGTGACCAGCTGGCCAACGCCAACTTCGTCGGAAACACCTACCTGCGGCAGACGACCGGCAACCCCGAGGTGTACGTCGGCGCCAACGGCACGGCCGCATACCAGTCGGGCAACGTCGTGGACTACGACGGGGACGCCAACCTGACCAACGGCAGGGCCGCCACCTGGGACGAGTACGACCAGATCCCGACCCACAAGAGCAGCCGCTTCAACGTCCCGAACGTCACCACCGAGCCGGCCTCCGCGGCGCTGCCGAAGGTGCTGAGCAACGCCGGCGCGTTCTGGTGGGCCCGCGACGCGGTCGACACCCGGGTCGTCAGCGAGACGAAGAGCACCAGCGGCGGCATCGTCAACGAGGCCAACTCCACCGAGTGGAACGGCCTCTGGAACGCCTCGCAGGTGAACGCCCCCAGCGGCTGGGACACCGACAAGGACGGCATGCCGAACACGTGGGAGTCCGCGAACGGGCTGAACCCGAACAGCGACGACCACAACGGCGACGCCGACCAGGACGGCTACACGAACATCGAGGAGTACCTCGACTACGCCGCCAACGGCGGGAAGGTCACCACACCCACGTCCCCGTCGCCGTCCTCGTCTGCATCGCCGTCCGCGTCCGCGTCGAGCTCGCCGCCGGTCGGTGGCAAGGGCTGCTCGGCCACCTACAGCACGACCAACAGGTGGGAGGGCGGCTTCCAGGGCGAGGTGACCGTCAAGGCGGGCAGCTCGCCGATCACCGGGTGGACGGTGAAATGGTCGCTCGCCAACGGTCAGACCGTCTCGCAGGTCTGGAACGGCAAGCTGACCGTCAGTGGATCCAGCGCCACCGTCGTCAACGAGAGCTACAACGGCGCCGTGGCCGCCGGGGCGTCCACCACCTTCGGGCTGCTCGCCACCGGGACCGCGACAACACCGACGCTGACCTGCACCAGCGCATAGCACCCTGCCCGCCCGCCGCCACGCCACGAAGCGCGGCGGCGGGCCGGTTCCCGGCAACGCGCACATCGAGAAAGGACCGCCCGTGTCCAGGCTCCTGAAGAGCAGCACAAAGCTCCTGACCGCCGGCCTCACGCTGGCCGCCTCCGGCGTCGTGGTCGCGCTGACGGTCACGCCGTCGGAGGCGGCGACGCCTACGGTCGCCAAGGACGGCACCGGGACCTACACCACGATCCAGGCCGCCGTCGACGCCGTACCCTCGAGCAACAGCAGCCGCAAGGTGATCACCATCAAGGCCGGCACCTACCGCGAGATCGTGACCGTCAACAAGCCCTACGTCACCCTCGAAGGGCTGGGCTCCTCAGCGAGTCAGACGGTCATCGTCAACAACCACAGCAACGCCGGCGGATACGGCACATCCAACAGCGCCACCGTGTTCGTCAAGGCCAAGGACTTCGGCGCCAAGAACCTGACGATGTCCAACGACTACGGCGAAGGCAGCCAAGCCGTCGCCGTCAACGTCAACGGCGACCGCGCGGTGTTCGACAACGTCAGGTTCCTCGGCAACCAGGACACGCTGCTGGTGAACAACTACCGGCACTACTTCGTCAACTCGTACGTCGAAGGCACGGTCGACTTCATCTTCGGCGGCGCCTCCGCGGTCTTCCACAACTCGACCATCTACGAGAAGCGCTCATCCGGAGGCCCGATCACCGCGGCCAACACCGATACGTCGCTGACCTACGGCATCATGTTCTACAAGTCGACCATCACGGGTGCCGCCGGCAACGTGACGACCCTGGGCCGCCCGTGGGGCCCGGCCGCGCAGGTCCTCTACCGCGAATCCAACCTCAGCGCGACGATCAGGACGTCCCAGCCGTGGACGGACATGTCGGAGAACACCTGGAAGAACGCCCGGTTCCTGGAGTACAAGAACACGGGCGCGGGCGCGGGCACGAACAGCAACCGCCCGCAGCTGAGCGACTCCCAGGCCGCGAACTACACACCGCAGAAGTACCTGGCCGGCACCGACGGCTGGAACCCCATCGGCGCCACCGCCACGACCTCCCCATCGGCGACGAGGTCCGCCACCGCGTCGCCGTCACCGACACCGTCCGCCGGCAAGGGATGCACGGCCGTCTACAGCACGACCAACAGTTGGGAGGGCGGCTTCCAGGGCGAGGTGACGGTCAAGGCGGGCAGCTCGGCGATCACCGGGTGGACGGTGAAGTGGTCGCTCGCCAACGGTCAGAGCGTCTCGCAGGTGTGGAACGGCAAGCTGACCACGAGCGGGTCGAGCGCCACCGTCGTCAACGAGAGCTACAACGGCGCCGTGGCCGCCGGGGCGTCCACCACCTTCGGGCTGCTCGGCACCGGGACCGCGACAACACCGACGCTGACCTGCACCAGCGCATAGCACCCCGCCCGCCCGCCGCCACGCCACGAAGCGCGGCGGCGGGCGGGCGGCAACTGAGCGGCAGACGTCGCCCGGCCCGCTGGAATCGCATCGTCTACGTGCCTTGGCCGCCGCCGGGGGTGATCAGGCCGGTTTCGTAGGCGACGATGGTTGCCTGGGCGCGGTCGCGGATGCCGAGTTTGGAGAAGACCCGGGTGACGTGGGTCTTCACGGTGGTTTCGCTGATTTGTAGCTGCCGCGCCAGCTCCAGGTTGCTCAGCCCTCGGGCGATGAGTCGCAGGATGTCCAGCTCCCGGGGGTGAGAGGCTGGGAATGTTGAGGCTCACGCGGCCGAGCCGGCGAACGTCACCGCCGAGCCCGCGTTCAGCGAGGTGCCGAAGCGCACGCCGTCCGTCTCGCGAGGCGGTGCCCGCCAGGCGGTGTGATCCGGCCGGCGTGAGGAGCCAGCCCCAGGTCCGGGGGAGGGTGGTGAGCTGCCGCCGGTACAGGCCGCGCGGCATTTGCCCGGCCCTGCGTGGCATCAGGTCGACGAAGTCGTGCCGGTCGACCTGGTGCCGTCCGGTGCGCAGCCGCCGGGTCAGTTCGGCGGCGGCGCCGTCGGGCCCGGCGCCGAAGCCGGCGGAGATGACCACGATGCGCCGTTGTGTCTGCTGTGCTCGGTGCTCCGTGGTTGGCTCGTCTCGGGCCGTTGCGACCGGCCGCCGTCACGTTGAGGAGATGCTGGCTGTGCGGTGCTGAAAGATCGCTGAACCCGCAGCAGCGTGGCGGAGGCCACTGTGACACCGGCGGCGAGGAGCCAGCCGCCGAGCACGTCGGTGGGCCAGTGCGCGAGCAGAGCGACCCGGCTGATCCCGACGAGCACCGCCCAGCCGCCGGCGACGGCGACGAGCGTGCGCCGGGACCGTCGGCCGGTCAGCACCGTCCAGCCCAGGACGACGAGGATGCCCGCCGCGACCGCGGAGGATGTGGTGTGCCCGGACGGGAACGCCCAGCCGCTGGTCGGGGTGAGCCGGTCGACGGGCCGTGGGCGGTGCACCAGCGTCAGGATCGTGAGCCGGATTGCGGTAGCGGTGACCGCGGTGCCGAGCAGGAAGAGCAGGCCGGTGCGCCACCGGCGCCATAGCAGTGCCAGAGCCAGGGCGAGCGTGACCGGGAGCAGCACCTGGGTGTCGGCGCTGTGGGTCACCACCGACATCGCCGAGCGCCAGCCGCGGTGCTGCTGTGCGAACCGGCGGGCGGCTTCACTGAGCGCGGTGTCGAAGCTGATCAACGGCCCCCACCGGACGGCGACAAGGGTCGTGAGCAGGCCCAGCGCGACGGCGCAGGCCACGATGATCCGTCGCATCAGCCGCCGTCCGGGTCCATGCGGTACCCGGCGCCGCGGACGGTGCGGATCGCGGACCTCCCGTACGGATGGTCGATCTTCTTGCGGATGTAGCCGACGTAGACCTCGACGATGTTCGGGTCGCCGTCGAAGTTGGCGTCCCAGACGTTCTCGATGATGGCGGTCTTGGTGACCACGACACCTGCGTTGCGCATGAGGAACTCCAGCAGCGCGAACTCCCGCGGCGTGACCGCGATCTCGTCGTCGCCGCGGGTGATGCGCCGCCGGGCCGGGTCGAGGGTCAGGTCGCCGGCGCTCAGCACGACCGGCCGTTGCGGTGCGCCGCGCCGGATCAGCGCACGCAGGCGGGCGACCAGCACCACGAACGAGAAGGGTTTGGTGAGGTAGTCGTCGGCGCCGAGATCGAGCCCGTCGGCCTCGTCGTAGTCGCCGTCCTTCGCGGTCAGCATGAGCACGGGCGTCCACACGTCGCGCTGCCGTAGCTGCCGGCACACCTCGTATCCGCTGAGGCCGGGCATCATGATGTCGAGCATGATCGCGTCGTAGGCGCCGTTGGGCGTCTCCGTCGCAGCCCACAAGCCGTCCACGCCGTTGTGCATCAGGTCGGTGGTGAAACCCTCCGTGCGCAGCCCGTCCCGGATCGTCTCGGCCAGACCGACCTCGTCCTCGACCAGCAGCAGCCGCATCCGCTCCTCCTACCGGTAGGTGTGCGCGTTGATCGGCGCCGTCGTCTCGGTCCGGTCCTCGGACACGTCGACCCGGGTGCGGGTCAGGTGGACGACCAGCGCGGCCGAGGCGAGCAGGAACACCACGCTCGGCCCGACCGTGCCGAGTCCGAGGCCGCCGTTGTCGCGGGGCTGCGACAACCAGTCGCCGAGCGACGCGCCGAGCGGGCGGGTCAGCACATAGGCGGCCCAGAAGGCGGACACCGCACCCAGTATCCCGGCCCGGAACGCGATCGCGATGACGGCGATCAACGCGGCGAAGATGCCCGCGGACGGCAGGTAGCCGAGGTTGATCCGCTCGGCGAGCAGGTCGCCGGCGGCGGTGCCGAGCGCGAACGTGAGCAGGATCGCCACCCAGTAGAAGGTCTCCCGCCGGGTCGTGGTGATGGTGTGGATCGAGAGGGTCCGTTCGCTGCGGTACCAGAGTGCGAACGTGGCGGCGAGCGCGACGGCGAAGACCGCGGTCGTGACCTCGAGCGGGACGCCGAAGTTGTCGACCAGGTTGTCGGTGACGAGGGTGCCAACGACGCTGATCAGGATGACGACCAGCCAGTACCGCCACGGCACGTACCGGCTGGACCGCAGCTGCAGGGTCAGTGCTCCCGCGGTCAGGGCCGTCACGACGACCGTGGTCCACGTCAGACCCAGCCCGAGGTTCATGTTGAGCAGGTCGGCTGCGGTCTCGCCCACCGTGGTGGCCAGGACCTTGATGATCCAGAAGTAGACGGTGACCTCGGGCACCTTGTTTGCCATGCGGCGGGCGATCTTCATTTCCGTAGCCTCACATCCTGGACCTGAACGGTCGCTGAAAAACGGTGGTCTTCATCGGGGTGAGCAGCAGCGCCGAGCACGCCAGGACGTAGAGCAGCGTCAGCCAGCCGTGTGCGGCGTCGGGCATCGGCACCCAGCGGGCGGTGAACAGCCCGAGGCAGGCGGTCGCGGTCCACCACGGCAGTTCGGCGCGGGATCCCAGGACGTCCCAGAGCGCGGCGCCGACCACTACCCCGGCGACGTAGTACTTGTTGGTGCCCGGGTCCAGCACGACGCGGGCGCCGACGGCAACCAGCACCATCGCCGCCCACCGGCCGCGACGCCACGCCAGCAGCGCCAGCACGGTGCCGAGCGCCGCCTGTGCGGGCCGGTCCCACGGCGGGGTACGAGGGTCGTGGACGCCCAGGACACGCAGTGCCGACAGTTCGGTGTTGGCGATGGTGAAGTGCAGGGCGTTGCTGGTGGCCGGATCGGCGAGGAAGAACGGCAGCCAGGCCGCGGCGATGACGGCCGCCATCGTCGCCGCACCGGACAGCACCGCCCGCCGTCGCGCGCCGCGGTGTACTGCCCGCCACCCTGCGCCGCCGGTCGCACCGGGGGTGCTGAGCAGGAGCAGGAGGCAGCCGAACGGCAGTGCCCATGGCTTGGCGTCGACGGCCAGGCCGAGCAGCGCACCGGTGAGCACCGGCCGGCCGGAGACCGCGGCCCGCAGCGCCAGGACCGTGAACAGCAGCGCGAGGACGTCGTCGAGGTGGGTGACGCCGACGGCCAGGAACAGCCAGACGGGGACGAAGAACACGGACGCGGCGGCGACCCGCCGGTCGAGCCGCCCGTCGCGCAGCAGATCGGGCCGGGTCGTCGCGCCGATCTGGCGGATCTGCCACAGCACCACCACGCCGGCCGTCGCGCCCAGCACCTGCCAGATGGCCAGCGCGCCGACCGCGCCGGCAGGCATGGCGGCCAGGGAGGCGAGCAGCGCGACCGGCCCGATCTGCAGGATGGGCGCCGCCGCATAGGTGTGCAGCCCGCCGCGGATCGCATCGTCGGTGTCCGCCAGGGCCTGTGCCCCCTGCACGAAGAAGTGCCATGAGCCACCGCCGTTCCACGCCATGATCACGAACCAGGCCGCGAACCAGCCGGCCAGCGCCATCGCCGCTGTGCGCTCGTGGCGTGTCGTCACGCCCGGGATGCTCACCATGGCCGGACCGTAGGCAGCGCTGCCTGAAACCCCACTGAAGATACACCTACAGCGTGTAGGTGTTCCGGCGTTCAACGTATCTTCAGGTTCGGCTGCCTACCTTCAGCGGCATGAGTGCTGAACACGATCCTGTGACCCCCTCGGACGGGACGGAGCCGACGGGGCACGCAACCGCGGCGAAGCCACCGGTGTGGCCCGCGTCGAGCGCATCCGGCACCGCCACCGACACGACCGCTGATCCCGTTCCCGCGCCGAGTCGTTCCAGGTGGCGGGGCATGGTCGCCACACCGGGGCGGGCGGCCGTCGTTGCCGTTGCGGCAACCCTGGTCCTGGCGGTGGTCCCGTGCACCCTTGCCGGCGCCGTCGCCGGTGCCGCGATCGTCGGGGAGCACCACGGCGGCGAAGGCGGCGACGGTGGGGAGAAGGGCGACGGCGACCGGCGGGGCGAGCAGGGCGACCGGGAAGGTCACGAAGGCCAGGGCGACGAGGCCGACGGGGACGGCGGCCAGCAGCATCAGCAGCCGGACAAGGGGCCGACCGCGATGACAATCCCGTCGCTGTCCACGGTCCCGCCGTCCAGCACTGCGCCGAGCGTCAGCCCCAGCCAGACTCCCTGATCACCAGGCATCGTCGGCGGCCGGTCGGAGCGGAATTGGTCTGCAGGAATGACGACGACCTGCCTGGCGTCGGGGGTCAGGGCAGCCAGATCAGCGCGACGCGGATGAAGTCGGCGAGGGCGGCGCTACCTGCTGCGGCGGAGCCGAGCACGACGAGTGCGGCCAGGGTCATCGCCGCCCAGGGCCGTCCGCCGCGAGGGCGGGTCAGGGCGGTGACCCGGCGCACTACGTTGGAGCCACCGGCGTCGAGCGTGCCCGCCGTGCGCGGGCCGCCGGCGACGGCGACCTTGGCGATCGACCGGGCGACCAGGCGGCGGTCGCCGACCACTGCGGCGGCGTCCTCGTCGGCGCTGCGCTCGACCAGCAGCGCGACCGCATCAGTGACCGGGCGCAGCAGGGGGTTGACTGCGGCGGCCATGGCGGCGAGCGCCATCGTGCGGTGGTGACGGTGGTGCAGGTGGGCGCGTTCGTGTGCGGCGACGGCGGCCCATTCCGTCCCGTCGAGGAGACGCAGCAGGCCGGAGGTGACCAGCACGTGCCCGCTGCGGTGCGGGCTCGTCGCTGGTACCGCGATCGCGTGCGGCTCATCCCAGTCCGCGACCAGGAGGCCGTCGTGGGGTGTGCCGGCCGCGTGCAGGGCAGCGGCGGTGTGCCGTTGCCGGCGCAGGTGGGTCAGTCCGCGCCACACCCCGGCGGCGAGCAGCACCCCGGCGGCGACCGCGACGATGCCGGGTACCGGCTCCGGCAGTGGGTACCCGGCGGTGCGTTCGCGGACGTCGGCGGCCGGCAGGTCGTCGAGGGCCGTCAGGGCGAGCAGCAGCAGGCAGCCCGAGCCGACTGCTGCGATCACCGCCGCGCAGGCCGCGTACAGCCGTGCGGCCGGCTCCGGCCGGGCGGCCGGCGGGAGCGCCTTGAGTGTCAGGGTGAGGAGCGCGGGCAGCAGCAGCGGCAGGTACACCAGGAAGCTCACGGCGACCGGTCCAGCAGGTCGCGGAGCGTGGCGAGGTCGGACTCGGCGAGGTCGTCGGTGAAGCGGCGCAGCACCGCCTGCCGGTCGCCGGGGCCGTCCAGGGCCGCCCGCATCTGCCGGGCCGCGGCAGTGGCGGCGTCCTGGACGGGCCAGTAGACGTGGCTGCGCCCCTCCGTGCGGCGCTGTACCAGGCCTTTCTCGAACAGCCGGATCAGGATCGTCTGCATGGTGTTGTACGCCAGCCCGGCATCCACGACGTCCTTCACCTGGGCAGGCGACAGCGGCCCGTCTGCCGCCCACAGCGCTGCCATCGTCTGCGACTCCAGGGAGCCCGATGCCCGCCGTCCGGTCATGTCCGTCACCATCACACGATATCCGTCCACGCCGTGCGCTCCAGCTTGACGCGCTCCTACAATCTGTAGGAGATTGGCTGGGTTAGGAACCCTACGCTTGGAGCGTTTCGTGGGAACGGTCTTCTTCGCCAGCTACCTCATCGGTCTGCGGGACGGGCTCGAGGCCGCGCTGGTGATCAGTATCCTCGTGGCGTTCCTGAACCGCTCGGCACGCCGCAACCGGCTCCGCGAGGTGTGGGCCGGGGTCGGCGCCGCCGTGCTGGTCTCCGCTGCCGTCGGGGTGCTGCTCACCACTGTTGCCGGGTGGCTCGGCAGCGGCACCCGGATGGAGCTGTTCGAGGCCGTGACGTCGCTCGTCGCGGTGGCGCTCGTCACGTGGATGATCTTCTGGATGCGGCGCACCGCCCGCACTCTGAAGGGCGAGCTCACCGGCCGGCTGGAGACCGCACTGTCGATGGGCGGCTGGGCGGTCGTGACCATGGCGTTCTTCGCCGTGCTCCGCGAGGGCGTGGAGATGGTGCTGCTGGTCTTCGCCGCCGCCGAGGGCGCCGCCGACTCCGCCGCGCCGCTGCTCGGCATGCTGGCCGGCATCGCCTCCGCGGTCGGGCTCGGCTGGGCGATCACCACCGCCACCGTGCGGATCAACCTCGGCCGGTTCTTCACCTGGACCGGCGCGCTGCTCATCCTGGTCGCGGCGGGCATCCTCAAGTACGGCGTGCACGGCCTGCAGGGCGCCGGCGTGCTGCCGGGCGGCGGCCAGGACGCGTTCGACCTGAGCGCCACGATCGACCCGACGTCGTGGTACGCCACCCTGCTCACCGGCACCGTCAACCTGACACCGCGGGCAAGCGTGCTGGAGATCACCGCGTGGCTGGCATTCGCGGTGATCATGCTCGGGCTGTTCTTCCGGCCCGCGCCCACCCCACGGCCCGCAGCGCAGGTGCGCGCCAACGCGTTCGTCGCGGCGGGCACCGTCCTCGCGCTGGGCCTCACCCCCAGCGGCTGCGGCGGCGGGTCGGCACCCGCCGCACCGTCCGACGAGGCGATCGCGGTCACGGCCACCGACACCGTCGCGGAGACCTTCGGCGGCCTCGACCCCGGCATCGACGCCCGAGACGGCGACCTCGACCCCGGCGTCGAGTGGACCGGCTACCACCGCATCGAACAGCAGCTGTGGAGCGGAGGCGACCTGGCCGCTGTCACGCGGTCGCCGACCGGCTCCTCGCCGACGTGCGGCAGCAGCGGCAGCGCCTCGACGGCGGCAGGTGACCCGGCAGCCGGCGTCCGGCCGCCGTTCAACGGATTCTCAGGTTCGGGTCTTTACCTTGGCCACGCATGGAGGTGTCCCAGGTGAACCGCCCGACCACGCCACCGCGGCGTTCGCGATCGCCCTCGCTGTCGCGGCGTTCCTGCACCGGGGCCGGGGCGTGGCCCTGCTCATCGCGGTCGCCGTTGTCGCGTACGCACCACTGCCTACCCTCGTGAGGAAGTCGACGTGAAGTTCCTGGACCCCGAGTGGCTCATCTCCACCTTCGGGATGCTCGGCATCCTGGCGATCGTCTTCGCCGAGTCGGGCCTGCTGATCGGCTTCTTCCTGCCCGGCGACTCGCTGCTGTTCACCACCGGGCTGCTCGTCGCCGACGGCAAGTACCTGCACCAGCCGCTGTGGCTGGTGTGCCTGCTGGTGTCCGTCGCCGCCGTCGCCGGTGACCAGTTCGGCTACCTGTTCGGCCGGCGGGTCGGCCCGGCACTGTTCCGGCGACCGAACTCGCGGCTGTTCAAGCAGGAGAACCTCCGCAAGGCACAGGAGTTCTTCGCCAAGTACGGCGCCCGGTCGATCGTGCTGGCGCGGTTCGTGCCGATCGTGCGGACGTTCACCCCGATCGTCGCCGGCGCCAGCGGCATGCACTACCGCACGTTCGTGCTGTACAACATCATCGGCGGCACACTGTGGGGCACCGGCGTCACGGTCCTGGGCTACTTCCTCGGCCAGATCCCGTTCGTGAAGTCCAACATCGAGTTCATCCTCATCGGCATCGTCGTGCTGTCGGTGCTGCCGATCGCCGTCGAGCTGCTGCGAGCCCGGTCCCGGTCCGGCCCTCGCCCTCACCAGGGCTGAGGGCGAGGGAACGGGGCCGGGCCGCCCGGTCTGCGGGCCGGATCGCGTCCCCGTCGGCCGATCACATCCCCTGGGAGTCGGCGAGGACGCGTCGGGCGACGTACACGACGTTGACGGCGTAGCCGTCAGTGCCGGGCAGCAGCCGCGCCGCAGTGTCGAGGCCGCGGGCGATCCGGTCCAGGCCGCGCCGCTCGTACCAGCCTCGTGTCAGCATCGAGAAGCCCCGCCGTTCCACGATCTCAAAGCCGTGCCGGCCCAGCAGTCCGGCGACGTCGTCGTGCGACAGCTCCGCGAACCAGCGGCGACCCCGGTGCCGGTGCGCCCGCAGGTGCCGCAGCGAGCGGGCGTTGCCATGGTTCTCGACGACGAGCAGCCCGGCGTCGGCGTCCGGCAGTGCCCGCGCGGCGAAGGTGAGGGCCCGGTCGCGGACGGCGCCGTCGACGTTGAGCAGCAGCCGGAACATGGTGACCAGCGCCGGTCCGTCGGCCGTCGCGGCCGGCCAGGGGACCGGCCCGTCGGCAACGACCGCGTGCAGCCTGGCGTCGGTGCCGAGTTCGGCAGCCTTGGCCAGCATGTCGGCCGAGGTGTCGTAGCCGTGCGCCTCCCGGACCAGGCCGTGCAGGCTGCGGATGGCCCGCCCAGTGCCGCAGGCGAAGTCGTGCTGGACCGGCTGTCCGGCCGGGAAGCTCTCTCGGACCAGGTCGCGCAGGTACGCTCGCTGCCGTTCGTTGATCCTCGACGCGTAGCTGCCGGGTGCGTAGGTGACGTGCTCGTACTTGTCGACTGCGCCGGTGTCCTGGAACACCCGCGCATAGTTCGTGCCCAATCCAGATCCCCGTTCGTTGTGCGGTGACGCTGTCCCTACAACGCGTAGGAGGTAACGCGGATACGGCCGTCCCACTACGCGTCTCGTACCATGGCTGCCGGGAAGGCATGAGGAGCATGCACGGCAACGACGCCCAGATGCTCGTTCTCACCGTCCTCGCGGACGGGCCGCGGCACGGCTACACCGCGCTCGTCAGCGGGGCGACCTTGGTGATCGCGGCACGCCTCATCCTCACCGGCAACATCGACCAGTCGACCGGGCAACGGGCCGCGCAGGTCGCCGCCGCGCTCGGTGAGGCCGGGCAGGCCGCCGAGATGCAGCTGCGACCAGGCGCCCGGAGCATGCGGTGCGCGCCCGGCGGCGGCCGGCGGTGCGGCCGGGTACCAGAGCCACACCGACAGCGTGCGCGGTGTCTTCTGGCGCTGCCGGCGTATTCAGCGGACCTTCAGCCAGCCGTTCCTATGGTGCCGGTCATGCGAACCATCGGCATACTCGTGGCAGTCGGTGTCGCGGCCGGGCTGGCGCTGTCCGGCTGCGGCAGCACCAGCGCGCCGGACCAGGGCGGCGCCGGGGACATCCCGGACAACCAGGCCTTCGTCGAGTACCGGCCGCCTGGCGGCCGGTACTCGATCAAGGTGCCTGAGGGGTGGTCCCGCGCGGAGTCCGGCGGCAGCGCGACCTTCACCGACAAGCTCAACACGATCACCGTCAACCTCGGCACCCGCGCCTCAGCACCGGATGTCGCGGCCGGTCAGGCCGACCTGACCACGGTGCGCGGGACCACTGCCGGGTTCAATCCCGGCAAGGTGTCGCAGGTGCAGCGCACCGCCGGTCCGGTGCTGCTCGTCACGTACCGCGCCGACGCCGCGCCTGATCCGGTCACCGGCAAGGTCGTCAACGACGACGTCGAACGGTACTCGTACTGGCATGCGCCGGAGGACCTGCTGACCGTCACGCTCGCCGGGCCGCACGGTGCGGACAACGTCGATCCGTGGCGGACGGTCACCGACTCGGTGCGGTGGCTGCCGTGACCACACCGGTGATCCGCGCCGAACGGCTCTTCCGGTTCTTCCACAGCGGCGACGAGGAGGTCCTCGCGCTGCGGGGTGTCTCGCTGCGGCTGGACGCGGGGGAGCGGGTCGCCCTGACCGGGCCGTCCGGGTCCGGCAAGTCGACACTGCTGGCCTGCGTCGCGGGCCTCGACGAACCCGACGGCGGCACCGTGTGGATCGCGGGCCGGCGCATCACCCGCCGCCCGGAGGCCGCGCGGGCCAGGCTGCGGGCACAGCACATCGGTGTCCTGTACCAGTCCGGCAACCTCTTGCAGCACCTCACCGTCGCGCAGAACATCCGCTTCGCCCGCCGCCTGGCCCGGCATGCACGCGGCACCGACGACATGACCACCCGACTGGCCACGGTCGGGCTGGACGGGCGCGGCGACGCATTGCCCGGCGAGCTGTCCGGTGGGCAGGTCGCCCGGGCGGCTCTCGCGGTGGCCCTGGCGAACGACCCGGCGGTCCTGGTCGCCGACGAGCCGACCGGAGAGCTCGACGAGGTCACCGAACGCGCGATGCTCGGCCTGCTCGCCGCTCGTGCCGCCGCCGGGACCGCCGTCCTGGTCGCCAGCCACAGCCGTGCCGTCGCCCGTGCCGCCGACCGCGTCATCGACCTGCGCGACGGACGCGTCGCCGGCACCGAGGAGGACTGACATGGCCGACCACCCCGATGCCTTCACCGGTCTGCACCTCGTGCGCAGCTTCGGGTCGGCGGTCGCGGTCCGCGACGTGACGTGCGTCGTGCCCGCCGGCGCCCGGATCGCGGTCACCGGCCCGTCCGGATCGGGCAAGTCCACGCTGCTGCACCTCATCGCCGGCATCGACGAGCCGACCAGCGGGACCACCCGCTGGCCGGCGCTGGACGGGCACCCCCGTGACCGCCCCGGCCGGGTCGGCGTCGTCCTGCAACACCCGGCGCTCGTGCCCACCCTGGACGCCGGGGAGAACGTGGGGCTGCCGCTGCTGCTCGCCGGGTACACCGCCGGCGCGGCCCGGCAGGCCGCCACCGCGGCCCTGGACCTGCTCGGGCTCGCCGACCTCACCGGCCGCCTGCCGCACGAGCTGTCCGGCGGCCAGGCGCAACGCGTCGCGGTCGCCCGCGCGGTCGCCGCCGGCCCGGACCTCGTCGTCGCCGACGAGCCGACCGCGGCCCTCGACTCGGCTGCCGCCGCGCATCTCGTCGACGTGCTGCTCGCCGCCGCCGGGATGCGTGCCGCGCTGATCGTCGCCACGCACGACCCGGCCGTCGCCGACCGGATCGGCACCCGCTGGCTGATGCTGGACGGCGCCGTCCACGCACCGGCGGGCACAGCATGCTGACCTGGATCGCCGGGACGCTGCGCCGCCGCACCGCCCGGCTGCTCGCCACCGCCGCCGGCATCGCCACCGCCGTCGCGTTGCTCGCGACCGTCGGCGCGTTCCTCAGCGGCGCACAGGCGTCCATGACCCGCCGCGCCGTCGCCCCGGTCGACGTCGACTGGCAGGTGCATCTGGACACCGGCGCCGACCCGGCGGCGGCACTCGCCACGACCCGCGCCGAGCCCGGCGTCACCACGGCACTGCCGGTCCACTACGCCGCCGTCCCGGCACTGTCCAACCAGGACGGTGGCACCGTGAGCACGACCGGCGCGGCCGTCGTCCTCGGCCTGCCGCCCGGATACCGCGATACCTTCCCCCGGCAGGTGCGCGTCCTGGCCGGCACCGGCGACGGCGCCGTGCTCGCCCAGCAGACCGCGGCGAACCTGCATGCCGTGCCGGGCACCGTCATCACCGTCCAGCGGCCCGGCCTGCCCACCGCCGAGGTGACCGTGACGGGCATCGCCGACCTGCCGCACGCCGACACCCTCCTGGCGGACGGCGGCGCGGCGACCGCACCGCCGGACAACGTGCTGCTGCTGCCGGACGCCGTCTTCGCGCAGCTGTTCGACCCGCTGCAGGCGACCCGGCCCGACCTGGTGAGCGGGCAGCTGCACGTACGGACCGCCCGGAACCTGCCGCCGGACCCGCAGCAGGCGTACACGACCTCCACCGGCACCGCCCGGCACCTCGACGCGACGCTCGCCGGCGCAGGGCACACCACCGACAACCTCGGCGCGGCACTGGACGCGGCCCGCTCCGACGCCGCCTACGCCACCGTACTGTTCCTGTTCCTGGCCACCCCCGGCGTGGCCGCCGCCGGACTGCTGACCGCCACCCTCGTCGCGGTCGCCGCCCAGCGCCGGCAGCGGGAACAGGCATTGCTGCGGACCCGCGGCGCCACCGCCCGGCAGGTCCTGACGATCGCGGCCGCCGAGGCCGTCATCAGTGGCCTGGCCGGCGCGGTCCTTGGTGCAGGCGCTGCCGCGGCCCTCGGCACGGCCGTCTTCGGCGCCGCCGGTGCACCGGTCTGGTACCTGGCGGCCGGCGTCGCAGGACTCCTCGTCGCGGCCGGTGCCGTGCTGCTCCCGGCCTGGCGGGCACTGCGAACCCGCAGCGTCACCGACGGCCGCGCCCGCGGCCAGGTGCCGACGGGCCGGCTGCCGCTCGCGTTGCGGCTGGGCCTGGACGTGCTGGCCCTCGGGTGCGCCGCGCTGATCCTGCGGGTCACCACCGCCCACGGCTACCAGGTCGTCCTGGCACCGGAGGGCGCGCCGAGGATCTCGGTCGACTACTGGGCGTTCGCCGGCCCCGCGCTGCTGTGGCTCGGCGGGGCGCTCCTCGCGTGGCGGCTCGTCGCGGCCGTGCTGCGGTACGGGCGGCCGGTGCTCACCGCGCTGGTGCGACCCGTCGCCGGTCCGCTGTCCGGCACGGTCGCCGCGACCGTGCACCGCCGCCGGCATCCGATCGCGACCGCCGGGACCCTCATCGCCTGCGCGGTCGCGTTCGCGGTCTCCACGTCCGTGTTCACCGCCACCTACCGGCAGCAGGCCGAGGTCGACGCCCGCCTCACCAACGGCGCCGACGTCACCGTCACCGCCGCGCCCGGCACCCCACCGGGCGGGCTCACCACCACGATCGGCTCGACGCCCGGCGTCCGGCACGTCGAGACGATGCAGCACCGGTACGCGTACGTCGGCGCCGACCTGCAGGACCTGTACACCGTCCGACCCACCACGGTGGCCGCAGGCGCGCATCTCGCCGACGCGTGGTTCACCGGCGGCACCGCGGCCGGCCTCATGCACCGCCTCGACCGTCAGCCCGACGGGGTGCTGGTGTCCGCGGAGACGGTGGTGGACTTCCAGCTGCAACCGGGGGACCGGCTGACGTTACGCGTCACCGACCCGAGGACCGGCACCCAGGTCCCGGTCACCTTCCACTTCCTCGGCATCGTCAACGAGTTCCCGACAGCGCCCACCGACAGCTTCCTCGTCGCCAACCAGGACTACGTCACGGCGCAGGCCGGCGCCGGCGCCGACACGCATCTCGTCGACACCACCGGCAGCGACCCGGCGGCCGTCGCCGCCGACCTGCGCGACCGGGTCGGCGCAGGGCCGGCGATCACCGACATCACCGCCGGTCGTGCCTTGGTCGGTTCCAGCCTCACCGGCGTCGACCTCGCCGGCCTGACCCGCATCGAGCTCGGGTTCGCCCTGGTACTCGCGGTGGCCGCCGCCGGGCTGGTGCTTGCCGTCGACCTGACGGAGCGGCGACGCACGTTCACGATCCTGGGCGTCCTGCGGGCCAGGCCGCGGCACCTCGCCGGGTTCGTCGCCGCCGAGGCGGTGATCGTCACGCTGCCGGCGCTGCTGCTCGGCGCGGCGCTCGGCACCGGCCTGGCGCAGGTCCTCGTCACCACCCTCAGTGGTGTGTTCGACCCGCCGCCGGACTCGCCCGCCGTGCCATGGACGTATCTCGCCGGTGTCGTGGCCGCGATCGTCGGCGCGGTGACCGTGACCGTGACCGTCCTGGTCCTGCGGACCCGCCGCCCCGACCTGACTCAGATCCGCGGCGAATGACCACCGAATTCCTGCCGGCACCCGGAGCGCGGCGATGGGTCCGGCTCCTGTCGCGGCACTCGGCATCATCCCCCGGCCGTTGCTCAGCTCCCGTTCCGGCGCACGTCGATGATCATGGCCGCGATGAACGCGACGGCGACGGCGAGAGCGGTGAGAAGCACCGCGGCCGCCGGGGACATACCGAGAGTCAGCAGCACCAGGCCGAAGGCGAGCGCGCAGACGACGGCCGCGGCGATCTTCCAGTCGCCGCCGACGATGAAGTCGTACCTGCCGAGCCAGAGGACCGTGCGTGACTGGACCGCCGGCCAGTTGTAGACGCCGGTGCGGGTCCACTGCGCCGGGCTGAGGCCGCGGAACCCTTGCGCCAGATCGTGCGCGGCCCGCGTCAGCTGCGTCAGTACCAGCTGCGGATCCTGAGCGTTGTAGGCGTCCACGACGACGCGTTCCTCGCGGCCCATCGGCTCGAACTCCGGGTTGTCGGTGCGGAGCGCGAGCGTGAGCCGCTCGCCCTGCACCAGCAGGACGTCGCGGACATGGCAGGTGTACTCCAGCGGCGACCAGACCGCCGGCGCGGGACGGCGACGGGGGTCTCCTGCCTCGGCGAGGGCGGCCGCGAAGCGCGGGCCCGCCGTCTCGAACCGGTGCGGCAGGTCATCCGCGGCGACGGTGTCTTAGACGAAGCCGCATTCGTCGCAGTGCTCCACGTCGAGAACAGTAGGCGTACCGTCGTCGCCGTGACCGGTGAAACCGGTGGAGACCGGTGCAGCGGGTGCCGGCCGCCGTACTACGCTCGCCCGTCATGGAAGCCATCGCACCGATCGCGGACCGTGAAGGGCATGTCGGCGGCATCGAGTCCATGACGGTCGACGGGCGCAGGTGGTTCTTCGGGCTCGACTACAGCATGGACACCGTCGTGTCGCCGCTGATCGGCGACGCGGCGCGGATGGCGGAGTTCGCCGGCGTGCACATGCTGCAGACCGACGGGGCGCACGACGTCGGGTACTGGCGGGACCTGGTCGACTCGTCGGTCGGGGAGTCCGGCATCGTCAGCGAGGACGAGCACCGCACCTATGACAGCGTGACCCTCGCCGCGCAGTGGCTCACGCCGAGCACGCAGCTCGTGTACCTGCTGGGCGCGGCGACCGCATGGGACGACGCGTTCTTCCAGGATCAGGCGGTGCAGGAGGGGCTCGCCACGATCGGCGTGCCGGAGCGTGACCGCGACGAATGGGACTGCCTCGACCGGTGCGCCGCGGCGACCGGCGAGACCAGCCCCGAGGTGCGGGTGGCCGCCGTGCGCCTCATGACGCTGTACTGGCGGCACGTCTTCGACCACCTGCCGGCCAACTGGCCCGGCGTGTTCGCCGCACTCAGGCCGAGCTGACAGCGGGTCAGAACTGCACCGCGACGTCGGTGCGGACGGTCGGGCTGTGCTCGTGGGCGACCGCGAAGGCCCGCTCCTCCGAGTCGTCGCCGTCCTCCATGACGAAGCGGTCGCTCTTCCACGAGCACTCGCACAGCGCCTGGTAGTAGTCGGGTTCGTCGCCGGTACGCCCGGCGAGCAGCCAGACGGCGACCCGGTGGCCGATCTCGAAGCGGTAGTTGCCGTGGATCCACAACGCGAGCACGACCTCGCAGGCCAGCAGCACCCCCGCGGAGAAGCTCTCGCCGGCCCCGACGAGCCGGCCCGGCCCGCCCGCCCCGGTGGCCAGGTCGACGACGAAGTCCAGGGCGTGCCCGGCGACGGCCACGCCGAGCCCCAGCGACGCGACGACGCTGGTCCGGGCCCGCCGCGCCCACACCGCGCCGGCCGCGGCCCCGGCGAGGACACCCGCCCCCACCGTGGTCCAGACGTACGGCAGGCCGGCCATGTGCTCGACCGCCCGCCACACGAAGAATCCGGCCGCCGGCGGGATCAACGCCAGCAGTGCGTAGTGCCCGTTGTTGGGCACCTGCGCCCCACGCCCGAACATGCCGTCATCGTGGCAGCCCGAGTGACGTTCGTCCATCCGCCCGGAGGACCGAAGCACCGGAGGACCGAAGCACCGAAGCACCGGAGGACCGGCTGTCGTCACCGGCCGGCCAGGACGAGCTGGCGGCGGTGCCGGGTGGTCAGCAGCAGCGCGAGCTGCGCACCGGCACCGTTGCCCGGCGGTGCTATCCAGGTGGCATGGGCATGAGCGCCAGGCAGCGGCAGGAGCTGGACGCGGCGTTCCAGCGGCGGGTCGAGCAGCGGCGGCAGGAGTGCGCCGCCAACTTGCAACACGCCGTCCAGGTCGGTCAGGGGCTCGGCCTCGGTGAGCCGCTGGGCATCTACCACACCGAGATCACGCCGCCGCTCGGTACGCGCCGGGTCCTGTGGCTGATCGCGCCGGTCCCGGTCTACGTCGCCGCTGTCGTCGTGCTCGCGTTGCGGGCACCCGACGCGGCGATCCCGGCCCTCGGTGTGTTGCCGGTGCTCGCACCCGCCTATTTCCTCGTGTGCATGCTCGCGGCGCGGCGCGGGCGGTTCACCCGGTGGCTGTACGGCTACCCCGGTGGCCTGGCGGAGGCCGACCCGGACGGGCAGCCGCGCCCGGTCCGCTGGGACGAGGTGACCGACGTCGTCGACGAGTGGACCTCGTCCGGCGGGGAGTCGCCGTCCTCCTGGGACTACGAAGGGTTCCGGCTCACCACCGCCGACGGCCGGACCCTGTCGGTCACGGCGAAGTACACCAACGCGCTCGACCCGTACGGACCGGCCGGCGGTATCGTCGCCGCGCTGTTGCCGGCCGAGGTCGGCGGCGCGGTGCCCCGCTTCCCGTCGATCGGCGACCTGATCACCGGCTACGCCGTGGCCCGGGTCGTGGACCGGCAGGCCGCGGTCGTGCGCGCCGGCGGCGTCCTCGTGCGCGGCGGCGTCCGGGTCACCCGCGACGGGATCGCCGGCCCCAAGGACGCGACACCCACGCCGTGGGCCGCGATCGAACGGGTCGAGCTGCGCCCGGGCCGGGTGAAGGTCCGCCCGGTCACCGGCAGGGCCCGCACGTACGACAACCATCGGGACGGATCCGGATACAGCGTATTGTGCCGGGTGCTGCTGGCGCTGGGCGTCCAGGCGTCGTACGACCCGATGGGATAGTCCCAACGCGATGTCCCACAGGCACGGGACAGCTGCCTCCTGACCGGCGGGTCGCGGGATTCCTACGGTGAGTCCCTCGACAACCCCGATCTGGAGGTTTCTGATGGCTGCCATGACCCGTTCCACCGCGCTGAAGATCGCGGCCGTGCTCTCCGTGCTGGTGGCGCTGATCGGCATCACCCTGTTCGACCTGCCCAACCTGGTCCTCGGCGCGAGCGGGAGCAAGGACCCGTTCGCCATCGTGATCGGCAGCTTCGCCTCCGACGTCGTCGCGCTCGTCGCCGCGTACGGGGCCTGGCGCACCCAGAAGTGGGGTGCCGTGCTGCTGATCGTCGTCAACGCGTTCTGGCTGGTGCAGGCGGTCGGGTCGCTGCTGTTCGACACCACCGGCGAGTTCGTGTTCGCGTCGGCGATGCTGGTCCACCACGTGGCCGTGATCAGCCTGTGCCTCTGGCGGGAGCGGGTCGTGCATGTGGCGTGAGCGGTGGCTGTACCGGGTCCTCTTCCCGTTCCTGATGCTCTGGTACGTGCTGATCGCCGCCGGACTGGTCGCCGTGGTCACCACGTGGCCGGACCGGCCGGTCGCGTCGCTCGCCGAGATCCCGTGGTGGTCCCACGTGATCGCGTTCGCCGTCGTCGTCGTGACGTGGTCACCGGTGGCGGCGCACGTCGAACGCGGCGTCCACCAGCTCTCCTACGGCCAGCGCGACAACACCTACGACGTCGCCGGTCGCGTGTACCGGCAGCTGCAGTCCGGCCCGCACCCCGACGAGCTGCTGCCGAGCGTGACGGCGCTGCTGGCCGAGACGCTGTCCCTGCCGTACGTCGAGATCGAGGCCGACGGGCGGGTCGTCACCGTCCACGGCGCGGTCCCCGACGGTGCCGCCGTCATCGCCATCCCGCTGCGGCACCACCAGGCGACCCTCGGCACGCTGCGGGTGAGCGCCCGCCGCCGCGACTGGCTGTCGGCCGCCGACGTCCGCCTGCTGGAGGACCTGGCCCGGCACGTCGCCGTCACGCTGCACGCGGCCGGGCTCGCGACCGCGCTGCAGGCGTCCCGCGAGCAGCTGGTGACGGCCCGCGAGGAGGAACGCCGGCGCATCCGCCGGGACCTGCACGACGGGCTCGCCCCGACGCTCGCCTCGCTCGGCCTGCAGCTCGGCGTCCTGCAGCACACCCTGCGGTCGGACCCGGCGGCGGCCGAGCAGCTGGCGGGGGAGCTGCGCACCGGTGTGCGGCAGGCGACCGGTGAGATCCGGCGGCTGGTGTACGAGCTGCGCCCGCCGATGCTGGACGAGTTCGGCCTCGCCGACGCGCTGCGCAACCTCAACCCCACCGACGGCCTGGCCCGGACGGTGACCGTCCCGGCGCCGATGCCGGCCCTGCCCGCCGCGGTCGAGGTGGCGATCTACCGGATCACCGCCGAGGCGCTGCACAACGCGGCCCGGCACGCCGCCGCGACCCACTGCACCGTCGAGCTCACCTGCGCACCGGACTCGGTCGCGCTCACCGTCACCGACGACGGCCGCGGCCTGCCCGCGTCCTACCTGGCCGGCGTCGGTCATCGCTCGATGCGCGAGCGCAGCACGGAGCTGGGTGGCACGATCGACATCGGCCCGGCCGACGGCGGCGGCACCCGGGTCGCCGCCACGTTCCCGATGAGGTCACATGCCTGACCCGATCACCGTCCTGATCGCCGACGACCACCCGATGTTCCGCAAGGGCCTGCGCGCGCTGCTGCAGACGATGCCCGGCGTCGAGGTCGTGGCCGAGGCCGCCGACGGCGACGAGGCCATCCGGCTCGCCGAGTCCCTCCGCCCGCGCCTGGTCCTGCTGGACCTGCAGATGCCCGGCGTCGACGGGCTCGCCGCGATCCGCCGCCTCACCGTCCACGACCCGGACCGCCGGATCCTGGTCGTGACGATGTTCGCCGACGACGACTCGGTGTTCGCCGCCCTGCGCGCCGGTGCCCTCGGCTACGTCCTCAAGGACACCGAGGACGAGGAGATGACCCGGGCGATCCTCGCCGTCGCCAACGGTGAGGCCATCTACAGCCCGGCGGTCGCGACCCGCATCATGGCCTTCTTCGCCGGGCGCCCCGCGGAGCCGTTCCCGACCCTGACCGCCAGCGAGCGCAACGTGCTGCAGCTCGTCGCCCGCGGCCTGCCCAACGACGCCATCGCCGCCCGCCTCAACCTCAGCGCGAAGACCATCCGCAACTACGTCAGCAACATCTTCACCAAACTCCACGTCGCCAGCCGCGCCGAGGCCATCGTCCGCGCCCGCGACGCCGGCATCGCCTGACTTGTAGGGTCGTGGCCGTGGAAACGGATCGGGTCCGGCAGTCGTACGCGTCCGTGGCGGACCTCTACATCGAGCTGTTCGGCACCAGGCAGCAGGTGCACCCCGACGACCTGGCCTTCATCGGCCGGCACCTGGCCGGCGCCGGCGGCCCCGTCCTCGACCTGGGCTGCGGTCCCGGGCACATCACCGACCACCTCCGCGGCCTCGGCGCCGACGCGACGGGCATCGACCTGGTCCCCGAGTTCATCGCCCACGCCCGGACCAGCTTCCCGGACGGCACGTACGAGCTCGGATCCCTCGACCGGCTCGACGTCGCCGACCACTCGGTCGCCGGCGTGCTCGCCTGGTACTCGCTGATCCACCTCCGGCCGGATGAGCTGCACGGCGTGCTCACCGAGTTCCACCGGGCCATCGCCCCCGGGGGAACGCTCGTGCTCGGCATGTTCGAGGGCCCCGAGGTGGCCGCGTTCGACCACAAGGTGACGACCGCCTACCGGTGGCCGATGGACGAGCTCTCCGAGCGCCTCACCCGGGCCGGTTTCACCGAGGTCGAACGGCTGCCCCGCCCCGCCGACCCCCAGCACCGCCCGCACTTCGCCGTCGCGGCTACCGCAGGATGACCGGGTTGGTGAGCGCCGCCATGTGACCGCCGGGATGGCGGACCTCGACCCGGACGAACCGCGCCCGGGTCCGCCACCGGACCGTCCCGGCGCCGCCGGCCGGCAGCACGTCGTGGTGTTCGACGCCGTGGTCGGTGTGGAAGCTGACCCGGCCCTCCGGGACGCCCCGGACGCCGACCTCGACCGTGACCGGCCCGGCACCGGCGTCCAGCCGCTCACCGATCCCGGCGCTCCGGCCACCGGCGCTCGCCGTACATGACAGGTGGACCGAGGACGACCCGGCGATCCAGCACCGTCCGGCGCGGATGGCGCCGAGCACGGCATCCGGGTCGAGCGCGCCGGCCCGCACCACCGTCTGCGGGGTGCCGATCTGGTCGCGCAGGTGCACGTCGCTGTTGCCGATCGCGGGCTGCCACCGGCCACTGTGGACACCGTCCGCCAGGCCGCCGCCCCACAGGGCCAGCGCGGCCTCGTTGTCGGCGTTCCACGGCAGATCCGACGCCCACCGCCCGTTCCACACCTCGACGGCGTCGAACCCCCGCATCGGATGCCGGAACGTGCCGCCGGGATACGGCGCGACCGGATGCGCCACGACCCCCAGCCCGCCGACCTCGTGCACCTGCTCCAATGCGTCGACGACGCGCCCGCCGGGCAGCCCGAGCGCCAGCCAGTGCCCGGACCCGGTGACGACCTCCTGCCCGAGGACGACGAGCAGATCGCCCGCGGCGTCCCAAGCCTCGTGCGCACCGCCGGCGTTGTGCTCGGTGACGACGATGAAGTCGAGCCCCGCCCCGCGGGCCGCCTCGACGATCTGCGCCGGGGTGAGCTCACCGCCGTGCGACCGCACCGAATGCACATGACAGTCACCCCGAAACTCCACGACCATCATTGTCCCGGTCACGTGAAATCTGGACGACGCCATCGCCGCCGCGCGCGAGGCCGTCGACGCCGGTTGCCGCGCAGTGATCCGGACGCCGGTGCGGGGCGCGGGACCGATCCGGCGAATCGGACGCGGGGGTGTCGGTCCGGCCGTTGTGCTCGCCTGCTCGCGAAGTGCGCTGCGGCACCGTACCCTGTGCGGACGAACGTCCGAGGGGTTCCGCAGCTAACGTTCCGACCGGACGGTAGGCTTTCAAGTTCCGCAGTGATACACAGGAGGCCGTAGATGGCTCGTGCGACGTCCGCCCGGCCGGAGTCGACCCGTCGCCGGCAGCGGTGGCCCGACGGGTACGACCCGGAGAACACCCGCAAGTCGCTGATCACGAGTGCGCTGGAGCTGTTCGAGAAGCGTGGCTTCGACCGTACGTCGGTGCAGGAGATCGCGGACCAGGCGCAGCTGACGAAGGGTGCGTTCTACCACCACTTCGAGAGCAAGGACGACCTGCTGCGGCACATCCAGGAGGAGTACCTGGAGGCCCAGCTCGCCGCGATCCAGCAGATCGAGGCCGGCAGCGACGACCCGAAGGTGCGGATCCAGGACCTGATCCGGTTCAGCCTGACCAGTGTCGCCGAGTACCGGGCGCACGTGACGATCTTCTACCAGGAGCGGCGGTACCTGACGGGGGAGCTGTTCGCCGAGGTGACCCGCAAGCGGGACCTGGTCGAGGCGGCCTTCGCCGGGATGGTGCAGGACGGCGTCGCCCGGGGTGTGTTCCGCGCGGACGTCGACGCCCGGATCGCGACGTTCGGCCTGGTCGGCATGTGCGCGTGGGCGTATCAGTGGCTCAACCTGAGCGGCCCGCTGAGCGTGGACGAGGTGGCGCGCCAGTTCAGTGCGATGGTCCTGGAGGGCCTGTACGCCTGACGAGCAGCTCAGACTCTTGAGCGGGCCGCACCCGGTGTGATAGATACCTTCCAGTCGGAATGATTGGGGAGGTTCATGACACGGGCGGTTCGGGCAGGCATGGACTTCGTCACGGCCCTCGACAGGGGCAGCCTCGGCGGGCTCGCTCGGCTGTGCGCCCCCGGCGCGACCTGGTGGGTCGACAGCGGACCCGACCGGCGCGGCGGCGACCCGGAGCTGTCGCCCGCCGGCAGCGGACGCTTCCCGCTGCACGGCCTGATGTCCATGGACGAGAAGCTCACCCTGATGCGGTCGCTCGGGCCGAAGGCGTTCCCGACCGGCTGCCGGCAGATCCCGCGCCGGGTGATCGCCGGGACCGGCACCTGCGTCATCGAGGTCGAAGGCCACGGCGTGCACGCCTCGGGCCTGGAGTACGCCAACCGGTACGCGTTCGTGTTCGACGTCGACGCCGCCGGGGCGATCGTGTCGGTGCGCGAATATCTCGACACCATCCACGCCCAGCACGTCGTCGGCGGCGCCGCCCCGGTCCCGCGCACCGGCCTGGACCGCGCGCCGCAGCCCGGTGGGCAGCGACCGGCGAGCGCGGCGGAGGAGCGGGCGCTCGCGCTGTGGCCGGCCCTGGAGCGCGGAGACGTCGACGCGTTCGGCGCGCTCTTCGCGCCGGGCGCCACGTGGTGGACGGACTCCGGCCGGGACCGGGAGCGCGGGCGGCTGCACCGTACCGGCGACATCGCCGCGAACGGCCCGTTCCACGGGGTCGTCGCCATCGACGACAAGCTCGCCGCGATGCGGGCCCGGATCGCCTCCGGTGCCTACGCCTCCGCCGCCGTGGCGGTCACCGCGCACCGGTGGGTCGCCGACGACACACTCGTCGCCATCGAGGCGAGCGGCGACGCGACCCTGGGCGGCGGGCTGCGGTACCAGAACCGGTACCTGTGGGTCGTGGACGTCCGGCCGGACGGCATCGCGCAGGTCCGGGAGTACTGCGACACCCTGCACATCGCCGACCTGATGGGTTACCGAACATGACCGGGCTCCCCTTCACGGACCTCAACCACGTCCTGACCACCACGCGGTCGGTGCGGCTGCGGCTGGACTACGACCGGCCGGTGCCCCTCGACGTGATCGGCGAGTGCCTCCAGCTGGCGCTGCAGGCCCCGACCGGCGGCGCCGCCGAGGACTGGCGCTGGGTCGTCGTCGGCGACCCCGACCGCAAGGCCGAGCTGGCCCGGCTGTACCTGGACGCCTACCTGGAATACGTGCACAAGCCGCTGCACAGCGCCGAGGGCGCCGAGAGCCGGATCGTGCGGGGCCGCCTCGGCGGGGTCGACGAACACGGCGCGGTCAGCGCCCGGACCGCGCGGATCCTCGGCGGCGCCGAGCACCTCGCGCACCACATCGGCCGGGCGCCGTTCCTGGTCATCCCGTGCGCGACCCGGCCCAACCCGGCCAGGGGCGGCCCCGGGACGCACTCCGCCGTGTACGGGTCGCTGTATCCGGCGATCTGGCAGTTCAACCTCGCGCTGCGGGCCCGCGGGCTCGGCACCGTCATCACCACCCTGCACCTGCACCACGCCGCCGCCGCGGCCGCGCTGCTCGGCATCCCGGACGACGCCCTGCAGATCACCATGCTCCCGATCGCCTACACCCAGGGCACCGACTTCAAGGTCGCCGCCCGCAAGCCCGTCAGCGACGTGGCCTTCCTCGACCGGTGGGGCGACCCGCTGCCCTACGAGGACAAGCCCGTCGACCGCCTGACGGGAGAGGACTCCCTATGAGCGAGCTATGCGAGCGAATCATGTTGCAGCGCATCTCGGTGCCTCATGGCGCCGGCGAGCGGAGCGAGGTGGCGGCATGAGCGTCCCTGCCGTGATCACCGATATCGACGAGGTCCTGACCACCACCCGTGCGGTGCGGCACCGCATGGACTTCACCCGGCCCGTCGACCGCGCCGTCGTCGAGCACTGCCTGCGGCTGGCCCAGCAGGCGCCGATGGGCTCCAACCTCGAGGACTGGCGCGTGGTCGCGGTCGACGACCCGGCGCTGAAACGCCGCATCGGGGCGCTGTACACCGAGGTCTGGCACCAGACCGTCGAAGGGCCCCTGGCCGGCGGTGAGGCGGCGACGACCACCCGGCTGTCGCCGTCGGTGCGGCCCGACCCGGTGTCGCAGGACCGGCAGGCGCGGATCCTGACGGCGGTCAAGTACCTCGTCGACCACCTCGAGGAGGTGCCGGTCCTGGTCGTGCTGTGCAGCACCAAACCGGTCCCGCAGCGCCCGCTCGGCGGCACCGCGTCCGGCTACTACGGCTCGATCTTCCCGTTCGCCTGGTCGTTCCAGCTGGCGCTGCGCTCCCGCGGCCTCGGCTCGGTGATGGCGACCGCCCTGGCGCACAAGGCGGGACAGGTGCAGGAGGTGCTCGGCCTGCCCGAGGACTGGCGGCCGATCACGCTGCTGCCGGTCGCCTACACCAAGGGCCTGGACTTCCGGCCCGCCGCCCGTGCCGACCTCGCCGACGTGACCTTCTGGAACGGCCCCACCGAGCGGGCCGGGTCCGCATGAGAGCCGCATACGTCACCGAGCCGTCCCCGGCCGACCCTGTCGCAGCGATCCAGGTCGGCGAGCTCGACACCCCCACGGTCCCCGGCGGCTGGGTCCGCGTCGACGTGAAGGCCGGCGCGCTCAACATGCACGACCTGTGGACGCTGCGCGGCGCCACCCGGCACCCGCGCACCGGCCCGCACGTGCTCGGCAGCGACGCGGCGGGGGTGGCCGGCGGCCGGGACGTCGTCGTCTACCCGGTGCTGCCCCAGCCGGACGGGCCGGCCGGGCGGGCCGTCGCGCACGCGACCCTGCTGCCCGACGCCGGTCACGGCGTCCTCGCCGAACACATCGCCGTCCCGGCCGGCAACGTCGTCGACCGCCCCGCGCACCTGGACTGGGCGGAGGCCGCGAGCCTGCCGACCGCGTGGCTGACGGCCTACCGGATGCTGTTCACCAAGGCCGCGCTCGCCCCCGGCCAGCTCGTGCTCGTGCAGGGGGCCGGCGGGGGAGTGGCGACCGCCGCGATCAGCCTCGCCGTCGCGGCCGGCGCCACCGTCGTGGTCACCTCCCGGTCGGCGCGCAAGCGGCAACGGGCCGTGCAGCTCGGCGCCGCCGAGGCCCTCGACACCGGCGCGCGACTCCCGGAGCCGGCCGACGTCGTCGTCGAGACCGTCGGTGCCGCGACGTTCGAGCATTCGACCCGATCCACCCGCGTCGGCGGCACGATCGTCGTCTGCGGCGGCACCAGCGGCTTCACCGCGAACCTCGACCTGACCCGGGTCTTCGCCCGGGAGATCACCATCCACGGGTCGACGACGGGGTCGCTGGAGGAGTTCCGGGCGCTGCTCGGCTTCGTCGCCGAGCACCGCCTCCGCCCGGCCGTCGACAGCGTCGTCGACCTGGCCGACATCCGGGTCCAGGGGGCGCGGATGCTGGCCGGCACCGCCTTCGGCAAGCTCTGCGTGCGTGTCGCGTGACCTCGGTCGTGCTGACCCGGCGCGGCCCGGCGCTGTGGGCGCGCATCGACCGGCCCGGCGCCGGCAACGCGTGCAGCTCCGCGGTGATGGCCGGCCTGGAGGAGTGGCTCGCCGCGGCCTCGGATCCCGGCGTCCGCGTCCTCGTGCTCACCGGCACCGGCCGCAGCTTCTGCGCCGGCGCCGACCTCACCGAGGCCACCGCGCTGCTGGGCGACCTGCCCGCGCTGCGGTCGTTCCTGGACCGCGGCCGGAGGCTGGTCCGTGCGGTCATGGCGGCAGGTGTACCGACCATCGCCGCCGTCAACGGCGCGGCCTTCGGCGGCGGTCTGGAGCTCCTGCTCGCCTGCGACGTCGCCGTCGCCGCGGACACCGCCCGGATCGGTGACCGGCACATCGCCGTCGGCCAGGTCCCCGGGTGGGGCTCCAGCGTGCTGCTGCCGCTCGCCGTCGGCCCGGCGCTCGCCCGCCGGCTGCTCATCGCGGGCGAGACGTGGACCGGTGAGGACGCCGCCCGCCGGGGACTCGTCAGCGAGGCGGTCCCCGCCGCCGACCTCGAGCGGCACGTCGACGCCCTCGCCGAGCGGATCGCCGCGCTGGACGAGGCGGCGGTGCGGCGCATGCTGCGGGTCGCCCGGCCGGTCGTCGCCGCCGACGCGTGGGACCGCGAATGGACCACCCTCACCGAGCACGTCGCCGCCCTCGCCACCGAACCCGTCGTCGAACCGGAGTAACCATGCGACCCGTCCGCCTCACCACCGTGCCCGCCCCCGGCGACCTGCTCGACCTCGTCGGCCGGGAGCTCGGCGCCAGCGAGCCGCAGGTGATCACCCAGGACCAGGTGGACCAGTTCGCCGACGTCACCAGGGACCACCAGTGGATCCACGTCGACGTCGAACGCGCCCGCTCCGGCCCGTTCGGCACGACGATCGTGCACGGGTTCTTCACCCTCGCCCTGGTGCCGCGCCTGCTCGCCGACATCCTGGAGGTGCAGGCCTACTCGATGGGCGTCAACTACGGCCTGGACCGGGTCCGCTTCGTCAAGCCGCTCCCGCCGGGCGTCCAGATCCAGGGCACCGCGACGCTGCTGTCCGCGAAGCCGATCGAGGCCGAGGCCGGCCGTCCCGCCGGCGTGCAGGCGAAGGCGTCGGTGGTCGTGGAGTTCGCCGAGACCGGCGAGACCTGCTGCGCCGCGGAGATCCTGTTCCGCTACTACAGCTGACCTACGGCTGACCCTCGCCGCCCAGGCGCAGCGGGCCGGCGGCGCGCCGGCTACGACCTGGATGACGGCTTCGGATCCGTCGGCATCCCGGCGACGGAGGACGCGCACTGCGCCGAGCTCATCTCGGTGTTCGTGCAGGACGGCGGTCGCGGCGAAACCGGACCCGGCCGCGATCGAAGTGCTGATCGCAGCGGACGCCGACGTCACCGCCGAGCACGTCACCGCAGTCATCGGCGACAGGTGGGAAGCGGCCGGGCGTCACACCGGGCCGGGGCCGCCACCCCCGCAGCCCTGCACGATGTAGGTCGAGTAGCCGGCTTTGATGCCCCAGTCGAGGACGACGCCTTGGCAGTTCGTGGTGTGCCCGCCCTGCTGGCGGGTGCGCGCGGCGTCGGAGTAGAAGAGCCAGCCGCACATCGTGTCGGCCGGGCACGCACTGTATGCGGCGGCCGGCGTGACCGGCGCCAGCACGAGCGAACCTACGACAACTGCGGATGCCAGCGCGAAGCGACGGAGCAATGAATTCATAAAACGATGTTCGCCAATGTGTGGGCGAAGTGCAAGAGTTCGGTTCCCCCGCTTCGGCGTTCCCGGTCTCTTTACCCGAATGGCGAATTCAGTGCCGCCGCATACCGCACTCAAACCGCCGCGACCGGGTCAATACGGATCGTTGTTGCGGGTCGGGCATGGTCCGATGGAGGCGGTTTTCCCGGCACGTGGGCATGCATGCGGCGCCGCTTCGATACACGTACCAAATTGGACGCAGGGCGCGAACGATGCATCGCGATGCTGGGTAGGACGCCGGCAATGGTGGTCGTGCGGAGGGCAGGAGTGGGGGCCGTGGCTACTCGGTGGGGCCGGTGGGCGCGACGAAGCGGCCGCGGTAGAACGACAGGGCCGGGACCTTCGTCGGTTTCAGGTGCACGTGGTCGATGTCCAGCAGGACGATGACGTGGTCGCCGCTGGTGATCACCTCGTCGCGGACGCCGGCCAGGATCGCCGGGGTGCCGGGCAGCAGGGGGACGCCGTCCGGGCCGGGGGTCCAGGAGACGCCGCTGAGCTTCTCGGCGCCGGACAGGCCCGAGGTGGCGAAGCGGCGGGCGATGTCCTCCTGGTCCTGGCCGAGGATGTGGATCGCGATCCGGTCCGCCGCGACGAGCACCTTGAAGCTCGACGACGACGTCGCCACGCAGAACAGCACCTTGGCCGGGGACAGCGAGACCGACGTGAACGAGTTGACGGTCAGTGCGGCCACGGCGCCGCCGGCCGCCGTCGCGGTCACGGCGGTGACGCCGGTGGGGAAGTGCCCGCAGACCTGGCGGAACTCGGCGGAGTCGAAGAGGGGCTCGGTCGTCATCGGTCCACCGCCGGCTGAGAGGAGTGAGGAGCGTCAGGGCGCAGGCCGCCTTCGAGCTGGACCAGGCACAGGGTGTGCCCACCGGGGTCCTTCACCAGGTGGAGCCGCCCGTGCGGGCTGTCGACGGGGCCGACGGTCGGCATGCCGCCCAGGTCGGTCACCCGGGTCAGCGCGTCGTCGAGGGGGCCGGCGTTGAAGTACGTGATCCACTTCGACGGGATGATGTTCGGCCACTCGTTGTCCAGCTCGAGGACGCCGGCGACGGGCACGTCACCGAGCATGAGGACCGTGTACGGGCGGGCGGTCGGCGAGTCGTCGCGCTGCGACGCGGTGTAGCCGAACAGATCCTGGTAGTAGGCGACCGAGCGTTGCGGCTCGCCGGTGTCCAGTTCGTTCCAGCACAGGGCGCCGACGGTGTTGAGCGTCTGCACCCCCGCGCGGGACTCACCCTGGTACAGGCCGAATGCCGCGCCGAACGGGTCGACGACCACGGCGCCGGTGCCGGCCGCCGGCAGGTAGCGCGGCGGGGTGACGAGCTCCCCGCCGAGCGTGACCGCCCGGCCGGCGGAGCGGGCGACGTCGTCGACGGCGAAGTAGGCGATCCAGCCACGGGGGCGGCCGCCGTGCAGGCCCGCGGCGTCGGAGATGCCGGCGACGTCGTGCCCGTCGACGCTGCACATCCGGTACGTGGTGGCGCCGAGCTGCTCGTGCCGCACGGTCCAGCCGAGCAGCTCGCGGTAGAAGTCCTCGGCCTGCTGCGGGTCGGTGGTGCACAGCTCCACCCAGACGGCCTCGCCGGCCTGGAACGCCCCGGTCATGCCGGCACGCTCGCGACGATCGTGCGGGCGGAGACCTGGTAGGCGTGCTCGGGGGAGCCGGTGGCGAGGCTCGACTCGACCACCTCGACGACCGCGCGCACGGTGTGCGGCGGCACCGCGGCGAGCGCGTCGACGAGGGCGTCGACCTCGCTGTCGAGGTCGTCGGCGGCGACCACCCGGGCGACCAGCCCCCAGTCGAGCAGCTGCGCGGCGGTCGCGGTGCTGGCGCCGGTCACCAGCGCGTACGCGTGCGGGCGGGGCAGCGCCTGGGCGATCATGTGCCCGACGCCGGCGGGCGCGAACCCGAAGCGGGCCTCGGGCAGCGACAGCCGGGCGTCGGCGGCGGCCACCGGCAGGTGGATGGCGCCGAGCAGGCCGGCGCCGAAGCCGATGACCTTCCCGCGGACCGCGCTGACGACGGGCACCGGCAGTCGCCTGATGCGGCCGAGCGCGGTGTCGCTGTCGCGCAGCCCGGCGGCGACGGCGTCCTGGGTGGTGCCGGCGAGCGCGGCGAAGGACGTGGTGTCCCAGCCGCCGCAGAAGTGCCGGCCGGCCATGTCGAGCCGGATCACGGCGCAGGCGTCGTCCGCGGCGGCGGTTTCGAGCGTGGCGACGAGCCCGGCGAGCGCGTCGTCGTCGAAGCAGTTGCCGCGGGCCGCGTTGTCGTAACGGACGCGGGCGACGCGACCGTCGTGTTCGCGGGTCAGGTTGATGGCCACGGCCGGATCATACATACCAGTCGGTATGAAGACAACGGCGCTGGCAGGCGGGGGTGTTTCACAGGAACGTCACGGACGCGACACCGGCGCGACCTGTTGACTTGATACCGGCTGGTCGGTACTTTGTGGCCAGCGTCACGGCCGCGCCTCGCGGCGACATGACGGGTCCATCGTTGTGAAGGACGTCCATAATGCTCATGAACTCCTTGCGATCCCGGCGGCCGTTGGCGCTGGTCGCCTCCCTTGCCCTCGCGAGCGCCTCCCTCACCGCCTGCGGTGACTCGGAGTCCGGCACCGCGCAACCGGCCGGCCCGTTCACCGTCCGGGCGCTGCTCGCGGCCCAGCCCGCGACCCTCGACCCGATCGTCGGCGCCCGGTCGGCCCAGATCGTCTGGGCCACCATGATCGAGCCCCTGATCAACACCGACACCAGCCTCAAGCCGGTCGACACCGGCCTGCTCACGAGCTGGACCCGCACCGACCCGACCACCTGGACGTTCAAGGTGCGGCCGGACATCAGCTTCAGCAACGGCGAGAAGGCCGACGCCGCCGCGGTCGCCAACACCCTCACGCTCACCCGTGACACCGCGGCGTCGCAGCTCAAGTCGTACTTCACCAACGTCGCCGACATCCAGGCGCCGGACGCGACCACGGTCGTGGTGAAGACCAAGACCTCGCAGTACAACTTCGCCGACCTGCTCACCACCGTCTACCTGGTGCCGCCGAAGTACTACGCGGAGAAGGGCTCGGCCGGCTTCGCCGCCGCTCCCGTCGGCACCGGCCCCTACGTGTGGGCCGGCTCCAACGCCGGCCGTGACATGTCGGTCAAGAAGAACCCCGACTACTGGGGCTCGAAGAAGGCGATCAACGACGGCATCACCTTCACCTGGGCGAACGAGGCCGCGCAGCGGCTCGCTCTGATCCAGAGTAAGAGTGTGGACGTCTCCTTCGACCTGCCGCCGGCCCAGGCCACCACGGCCAAGAAGGCGGGCATCGCGGTCACCAGCACCGAGACCGCCATCAAGATCATCGCGTTCCTCGACTCGACGAAGGCCCCCTTCGACGACCCGAAGCTGCGCGAGGCGGCCGCCCTGGCCATCGACCGGGACGCGATCGTCAAGGGCATCTTCGACGGCCAGGCCGTCGCCGACGCCGGCCTGCTCAACGTCAGCCCCGGCCAGCAGCCGGCGCAGAGCGTGAAGGCCGACCCGGCCAAGGCCAAGGAGCTCGTCGGTGCCTCCGCCCCGGCCGTGCAGATCCACTACCCGGCGGCGCAGTACACCAACATCGAAGAGGTCTCCCAGGCCGTCGGCGGCGCCCTCGAGAAGGCCGGCTTCAAGGTCACCTACGTGCCGATCGACTACGGCACCCTGGTCAAGCGGGTCGTCGGCCGTCAGGTCCCCGGCATCTCGATCTTCGCCGGCGTGCCCAACGTCGCCGTCCCGGACTTCTTCGCCAGCGGCTTCATGAAGACCAAGTCGATCACCGGCAACTGCCCGGACGCGCAGCTCGACGAGCTGTCCCAGAAGGCCCTGGAGCAGACCGACGCCGCGGCGGCCGCCCCGATCTACGAGCAGCTCAACACGATCGGCGTGGTCGAGAAGCACTGCTACGTGCCGCTGTACCGGCAGGTGTTCAACTACGCCACCGCCGGCACCGTCAAGGGCCTGGTGTTCGGTCCGCTGAACACCGTCGACTTCACGCAGACGACCCGCTGACAATGACCGACGTCGTGCAGCAGGGGATGCCGGGCGGCGACGCCCGGCACCCCCGTGCCGAGGAGAGCACCGCACCGGTGCTGCAGGTCGACGACCTGGTCGTCGAGCACCGCAACCGGCGCACCGGCGAGGTGTTCCGGGCCGTCGACCACGTGTCGCTGCGCATCGGCGCCGGCGAGAGCGTCGCGGTCGTCGGCGAGTCGGGCTCGGGCAAGACCACCCTCGCGATGGCCGCGACCGGGCTCGGCACCCTCGGCGACGGCGACATCCGGCTGCTCGGGCACTCGCTGGCCTCGGTCGGCCGCAAGCAGCTGCGCCGGCTGCGGCCCGAGGTGCAGGTAGTCTTCCAGGACCCGCACGGCTCGCTCGACCCGCGCCAGTCCGTGCGGTCCGGGCTGCGGGAGCTGCGCTCGCTGCAACCGGAGCGCACGTCGTGGATCGAGGACGCCGCCCTGCTGGAGCGGGTCCGGCTGGAGCCGTCGATCCTCGACCGCTATCCGCACCAGCTCTCCGGCGGGCAGGCGCAACGGGTGTGCATCGCGCGGGCGCTGCTGATGCGGCCCCGGCTCATCGTCGCCGACGAGCCGACCTCCGGCCTGGACGTCTCCGTGCAGGCCGACGTCCTCGCCCTGCTCAAGGAGATCCGCACGACCACCGGCGCGGCCCTGCTCATGATCAGCCACGACCTGGCCGTGGTCCGCTCGGTCTGCGACGTCGTGCACGTCATGTACCACGGCCGGGTCGTCGAGTCCGGGCCCTGCGAGACGGTCTTCGCCCGGCCCGAGCACGACTACACCCGCGAGCTGCTCGCCGCGATGCCAGGAGCACGATGGAGGTCACGGCAGTGAAACCCAGCCCGTTCCCACCGGCCCAGGACGCCCCGGCCGATCCGGTCAACGGCGCCGAGGTCCCGATGGCGAAAGTGACCACAGCGGCAGGAGCGACGGCAGGTCCCGCGGCGCCGAAGCGCCGGCGGGCCGGTGCGGTGCGCCGGGCCGCGGCCCGCGTCGCCGCCCTGCTGGCGTCGCTGCTGATCGCGCTGACGATGGCCTTCATGCTGGGCCGGCTGTCCGGCGACCCGACCACCACCATCCTCGGCCCGATGGCCACCCAGGACCAGCGCGACGCCCTGCGCCACGAGCTCGGCCTCGACCGGCCGCTGCTGGTCCAGTGGCTCGACTACCTCAAGGGCGTCTTCACCGGCGACCTCGGCAACTCGCTGCAGTTCTACCAGCCGAACACCACCATGATCATGGACCGGCTGCCGTTCACTTTGCAGCTCGTCGCGGCCGGCATGGCCCTCGCGATCCTCGTCGGCGTCCCGCTCGGCGTGCTCGCCGCCAGGCGCGAGGGCACCTGGTGGGACCGTGCCGCCTCGACCGTCGCCCTGCTCGGCCAGTCCGTGCCGGTCTTCTGGTTCGGGATGATGCTGGTGGTCCTGTTCGCCGTGAACCTCGGCTGGCTGCCGGCCGGCCAGTCCGGCACCCCCGCCCACCTGGTGCTCCCGGCGCTCACGATGTCGGTGTACCCGATGGCGCAGATCGCCCGCCTCACCCGCGCCTCGATGAGCGAGGCCCTCGCGGAGCCGTACATCGACGCCGCCAAGGCCCGTGGCATCACCGGCCGCCGGGTGGTGTGGCGGCACGCCTTCAAGAACGCCATGATGCCGATCCTCACGATCGTCGTGCTGCAGACCGGCATCCTGCTGTCCGGCGCGGTCGCCGTCGAGTACGTGTACTCCTGGCCCGGCCTCGGGCAGCTCGCCCTGCAGGCCATCCAGTTCCGCGACTTCCCGCTGGTCCAGGCGATCGTCGTGTTCGGCGCCGTCGTCTTCGTCCTGCTCAATCTGCTCGTCGACGTCATCCACTCGATCGTCGACCCGAGGGTGAGGTGACGACGTGAGCCAACTCGAACTTGAGCTGAAGCCCGCCGAGGCGCCGCGCCGGTCCAAGCGGACGTCGGCGTTCTGGCTGGCGGTGCCGATCGCCGTGGTGGCCGTCGCCGTGTTCGTCCTGCCGCTGACCGGCCTGCTGCCCGCCGCCGGCCAGGACCTCGACGCGACCCGGCAACCGCCCGGCTTCCTGTCCGGCGGCTCCTGGTCGCACCCCCTCGGCACCGACAAGCTCGGCCAGGACCTGCTCACCCAGTTCATCGAGGCGGGCCGGCTCACCATCATGATCGGCCTGGTCGGCGCGGTCGTCGCGATCGGCCCCGGCACCCTGCTGGGCCTGCTCGCCGGGTACTTCCGCGGCTGGGTCGACCGGGTCATCTCCGTGCTCATCGACGCCCAGCTGGCCCTGCCGTTCATCCTCGTCGCCCTCGCCATCATCGCCAACCGCGGCAGCTCCCTGCCGGTGCTGTTCCTGGTCCTGGCGCTCACCGGCTGGGCCGTCTGCGCCCGGGTCACCCGCTCGGCGACCATGGCCATCCGGGAGCGGCAGTTCGTGCTCGGGCTGCGCGCCGCCGGCGCGTCGGAGCTGCGCATCGTGTTCCGGCACATCCTGCCCAACCTCGGCGGCACCATCGTCGCGCTCGGCACGCTGCAGGTCGGCACCGCGATCCTCATCGAGAGCGCGCTCAGCTTCCTCGGCCTGGGTGTGGTGCCCCCGATGAACAGCTGGGGCTCGCTGCTGGCCGCCGGTCAGGACGAGCTGAGCACGGCCTGGTGGATCGCGTTCTTCCCCGGCTTCGCGGTCACCGTCCTCGTGCTGCTGGTCAACCTGCTCGGCGACGCCCTGCTCACCCACTACGACCCCCGCAAGAGGCGCCGATGACCAGCCTGCTGCACGTGTCCGGCCTGTCCATCTCGGCCCGCCTCGCCAACGGGAGCCTCCGGCTGCTCGACGGTGTCGACCTCGACGTCGGCCGCGGCCAGATCGTCGGCGTCGTCGGCGAGTCCGGCAGCGGCAAGACCACCCTCGCCCGGTCCGTCGTCGGCCTCCTCGAACGCAACGTCACCGTCGAGGCCGGCGCCGTCGAACTCGCTGGCGACGTGGTGGTCGCGCCCGGCGTCGACCGCACCGACCGGATCCGCGGCACCGCCGTCGGCATGGTCTTCCAGGACGCGTCCCGGTCGCTGAACCCGCTGATGAAGGTCCGCACCCAGCTCGGCGAGGTCCTGCGCCGGCACGTCCGCGGCATCGCCAAGGCCGACGCCGAGCGGCGCTCGGTCGAGGTCCTCGAGCAGATGCGGATCAGCGACCCGGCCCGGGTCCTGGACAGCTACCCCCACCAGCTGTCCGGCGGGCTGCGCCAGCGGGTCGCGATCGGCCTCGCCGTCGTCACCCGCCCGTCGCTGGTCATCGCCGACGAGTGCACCACCGCGCTGGACGTCACCACCCAGACCAAGGTCGTCGGGCTGTTCCGCACCCTCGTCGACGAGCTCGGCATCGGCCTGCTGTTCGTCACCCACGACCTGATGCTCGCCAGCGACCTGTGCGACCGGATCGCGGTGATGAGCCGCGGCCGGGTGGTCGAGCAGGGCGGCGTCGAGGACGTCCTCGACCGGCCGCAGCAGGACTACACCCGGCGGCTGCTCGCCGCCATCCCCTCCTGGACCTGACCCGTGGAGTCACTCTTGCCTGATCAAGGGATCGACGCGTACGCGGCCTACCTGCCCGCCTACGTCCTCACCGACAACCGCCTCGACCCCACCGGCCCGCCCGCGTCGAACAGGTCGGCGCGCAGCGTCGCCGCGTACGACGAGGACGTCGTCACGATGGCCGCCGAGGCGCTGCGGCACCTGCCCGCCGCCCAGGGCCCGCTGCTCCTCGCCACGACGAGCGCACCCTACGAGGCGAAGACGGCCGCCGGGATCGTGCACGAGGCCCTCGGCCTGGAGCCCGGCGTCAGCGCCGCGGACCTGCGCGGGCACCGGTCCGGGGCGACCGCCCTGGACCTGGTGCTGCGGGCCGGTGCCGTCGCCGCCGCGGCCGACGTGCGCACCACCCGCCCCGGCGCCCCCGACGAGCTCGGCCAGGGCGACGCCGCCGCCGCGTTCGCCGGTGGCGGCGCGCGGGCCGCGGCGCTGCTGGGACGGGCCGGGCACACCACCGAGATCCTCGAACGGTGGCGGCTGCCCGGCGAACGCCACGACCGGGTCTGGGACGAGCGGTTCACCGCCGAGATCCTCGCCGCGGCCGGCGTCGACGCGGCCCGCCGCGCCCTCGCCGACGCGTCCCTGGACGCCGTCGACCACGTCGTGGTGTCGTCGTCGAACCCGCGGGCCGCGGCCGCGCTCCGCAAGGCGCTGCGCGGCGGTGGCCAGGACGCCGCCCTGGAACGGGCGACCGGCTTCACCGGCGCCGCCCACCCCGGGCTGCTGCTCGCCGCCGCGCTCGACGACGCCGAACCGGGGCAGACGATCCTGCTGCTGTCCGCGACCGAGGGGGCCGACGCGTTCGTGTTCCGCGCCGGCGACGGCGTCCGCGAGGCCCGCACCGGCCCGTCCGTGCGCGACCAGCTGGCCGCGCGGCAGAGCGTCGGCTACGGCCGGTACCTGCGCTGGCGCGGGCTCCTCGACGTGCAGGGACCCGCCCGGCCCGCGGCACCCGCGCCCGCCGCCCCGCCGATGCACCGCAGGTCCGGCTGGAAGTACCGCCTCGAGGGCAGCCAGTGCGGCGCCTGCGGCCGGGTCACCACCCCGCCGAGCCGGGTCTGCGCCGCCTGCGGCATCAACGCCGGTGAAAGCCGGGTCGGGACGACGGCGGCGCAGCGAGACGCAGGCATCGCCGGGGCCGGCGAGGCGAAGGTGTCGCTGCGGGACCGGACCGCCCGGGTCGTCTCCGTGACCCGCGACCACCTGACCACCATGCCCGAGCCGGAGGTCGCCGTCGTCATCGCCGACGTCGACGGCGGCGGCCGGCTCAGCGCCTACGCCACCGACGTCCCGCCCGGCGACGTCACCGTCGGCATGCCCATGACCCCGGTGTTCCGCCGGCTGTGGACCACCGACGCGATCCACAACTACTTCTGGAAACTCCGCCCGGCGCCGCTTACGGAAGGTCAGTGATGGGCAGCAGACGCACCACGCACGACGTCGCGATCATCGCGATGGGCTGCACCCCGTTCCGCGACCACTGGCACTCCTCCGCCGACGACCTGCTCGTCGACGCCGTGCAGGAGTGCGTCGGGACGCTGCCGTCGGTCACCCTCGACGACATCGACGCGTTCTGGGTCGGCACGCAGGGATCCGGCATGTCCGGGCAGACCCTCGCCCGGCCGCTGCGGCTGACCGGCAAACCCGTCACCCGGGTCGAGAACTACTGCGCCACCGGCTCGGAAGCCTTCCGCAACGCCGTGTTCGCGGTCGCCTCCGGCGCCTACGACATGGTCATGGCAACCGGCGTGGAGAAGCTCAAGGACTCCTCCTTCTCCGGGCTGTCGGCGGTGTACCCGCCCGACGACGGCACCGCCGTGGACTGGACCGCACCGGCCGGCTTCTCGTTGCTCGCCCCGGCCTACCAGGAGGCGTACGGCGTCGACGCCCGCGACATGCGCAGCGCCCTGACGAAGGTCGCGATGAAGAACCACGCGAACGGGGCGCTCAACGAACGCGCCCAGTTCCGCAAGGCGGTCACGGTCGAGACCGTCGAGAACTCCCCGCGCATCGCGGGGCCGCTCGGCGTCATGGACTGCTCCGGCGTGTCCGACGGTGCCGCCGCCGCCATCATCGTGCGGGCGGAGGACGCACACCGGTACACCAGCAAACCCATCTATCTGAAGGGGATGAGCTTCGTGGCGGGGTCCGGCGCCGGCCTGGCGTCCGACGGCTACGACTTCACCAGCTTCCCCGAGGTCGTCACCGCCGCCCGGCAGGCCTACGAGCAGGCGGGCGTCACCGACCCGGCCGCGCAGATCTCCCTCGCGGAGGTCCACGACTGCTTCACCCCGACGGAGGTGGTCCTGATGGAGGACCTCGGGTTCTCCGAGCGCGGCAAGGCGTGGCGGGACCTGCTCGACGGCCGCTACGACCTGGGCGGCGCGCTGCCGGTCAACACCGACGGCGGCCTGAAGTCCTTCGGCCACCCGATCGGCGCGACCGGGCTGCGGATGATGTTCGAGTGCTTCACCCAGCTGCGGGGCGAGGCCGGGGCCCGCCAGGTCCCCGACGCGAAGCTCGCCGTCGCGCAGAACCTCGGCGGCCAGCCGGGCTCCTGCGTCGCGTTCGTCGCGGTCCTCGGGAGCGAGCGATGAGCGGGGTCAGGCTGGACGGGCGGGTCGTGATCGTCACCGGCGCCGGCAACGGCATCGGCCGGGCGCACGCCCTGTCCCTCGCCGAGCACGGCGCGTCCGTCGTGGTCAACGACCTCGGCGGCGGCGTCGACGGTACGGGCACCGGCGGCGCGGCGGACAAGGTCGTCGAGGAGATCCGGGCGGCGGGCGGCACCGCCACCGCGTCCACGGACTCCGTCGCGACCCCGGCCGGCGGGGCGGCGCTCGTCCAGTGCGCGGTCGACGCGTACGGCAAGGTCGACGCCGTCATCCACAACGCCGGCATCCTGCGCGACCGGACCCTGGCGAAGCTCACCGACGACGACGTGCAGGCCGTCCTCGACGTGCACCTCACCGGCGCGTTCAACGTGCTGCGCCCCGCCTGGCCGATCATGGCGGCGCAAGGGTACGGCCGGGTCGTGCTCACCAGCTCGTCGTCGGGGCTGCTCGGCAACTTCGGCCAGTCCAACTACGGCGCCGCGAAGGCCGGCCTCGCCGGGCTCATGCAGGTGCTGTCCCTGGAGGGCGCCCGCCGCGGCATCCTGGTCAATACGATCGCCCCGACCGCCGCGACCCGGATGACCGACGGGCTGCTCGGCGACCTCGCCGACCGGTTCGACCCGCGGCACGTCGCCGCCGTCGGCACGTTCCTCGCCTCGGAGCAGTGCACGCTCAACCGGCACATCCTCACCGTCGGCGGCGGCCGCGTCGGCCGCATCTTCCTCGGTGTCACCCCCGGCTGGTACGGCGGCGCCGCGCCCGCCACGCCCGACGACATCCTCGCCTCGCTGGACGAGATCTGCTCCCTGGACGGCTTCATCGTCCCGGACAGCGGCGCCGACGAGGTCGAACTGATCCAGCAGGTACTTTCCGGAAAGTGAGCGATTGATGCCGGTCAGCGAAGTGCATCACGTGGCCATGACCGTCTCCGACGTGGACCGGGCCGCCGACTTCTACGAACAGGCCCTCGGCTACCGCAGGACCCTGCGCAGCGACGTCGGCGGGCCGGGGATCGAGGTGTCCCTCGGCCTGCCGCCCGGCACCACCGGCAAGGTGCAGTACATGCAGGGGCCGAGCAAGATCGGGCAGCTCGAGCTCATCGAGTGGAACGGCACCAAGACCCGGACCGCGACCGGCGGTCACCTCGAGCTCGGCACGTTCCTGCTCAGCTTCGAGGTGCCCGTCGAGGAGATCGGCGACCTGCACCGCAAGATGACCGAGCTCGGCGCGGAATGCCTCGGCGAACCCAACCGGGTGCTGCTGGAGAACTACGGCTACATCACCGCGTTCGCGGCCCGCGACCTCGACGGCAACCTGCTGGAGTTCGTGTCGCTGCCCAGCCGGGAGGAGATCCTGGCGTACCGGAACGGGACCGCGAACTGATGGGCGCCGCCAACTTCGCCGAGACCCTGCGGCTGCAGGCACTGCGGCGCGCGGACCGGGAAGCGCTCGTCGACGGCGCCGACCGCTGGACCTACGCCCAGCTCGACGCCGACGTCGACCGGCACGCCGCGGCCCTGCTGGCCGCCGGCATCGGGCCCTCGGACCTGGTCGGGGTGCTCGGCCGCAACACCGCCACCTACGTCCTGGAGCTGCTCGCCCTCGCCCGGATCGGCGCGATCTCGGTGCCGCTGAACTGGCGGCTGCACGCCAGCGAACAGACCTACGTCATCAACCAGGCCGGCATCACCTGCCTGCTCTACGACGACGACTTCGCCGACACCGCCGCGGAGCTCTGCGCCAAGACCGGCATCGCGACCGCGGTCGCCAACGGCACGCAGGTGGTCGGCGACGCGCACCAGCTGTCCGCGCTGCTCGACCGGCAGCCCGCCGGGGTCCGGGTCCCCGACGCGGAGAAGGCATCCGAGGACATCCACCGGCTGCTGTACACCTCCGGCACCACCGCACACCCGAAGGGCGTCATCCACACCTGCGGGAACCTCACCGCGAACCACCTCGCCCAGGTCCTCGAACTGGAGCTGACCCAGCACGACCGGATCCTGATCTCGGCGCCGCTGTTCCACGTCAGCGGCCTGGAGGCACCCGGCCTGGCGATCTTCACGGCCGGCGCGACGATGGTGCTCACCCCGACGTTCAAGGCCGCCGACATCGCCCGGATCGCGGCCGGGGAACGCATCACCGGCATGGTCCTCGCCGCGCAGATCCTGTTCGGCCTGCTCGACCTGCCGGAGCCGCCGGACCTGTCGGCGCTGCGGTACCTGCTGTTCGCCGGGGTCGCGCCCACCGTACGGCGGGACGTGAAGCGGCGGCTGCCGCACGTCCGGCTCATCGACACGTTCGGGATGACCGAACTGTGCAACGGCGTCTGCTACATGGACGCCGCGCACGAGGAGAGCAAGATGGGCGCGCTCGGCGCCCCGTTCCCCGGCGTGCACATCAGGATCGTCGACGAACAGTTCCGGCAGGTCCCGCCCGGCACCGAAGGGGAGATCATCATCCGCGGGGCGAAGATCTCGCCCGGGTACTGGAACGACGAGGAGGCCAACCGGCGCACCCGCCGCGACGGCTGGTTCCTCACCGGCGACGTCGGCCGCGTCGACGAGGACGGCTACCTGTGGTTCGTCGACCGCCGCACCGACCTCATCAAGTCCGGCGGCGAGAACGTCGCCGGCGCCGAGATCGAGCGGGTCATCGCGCAGCACCCGGACGTCGCCGAGGTCGCCGTCATCGGCGTCCCCGACCCGCAGTGGGACGAGGTACCGAAGGCGTTCGTCATCCTCCGCGACGGCGCGACGAGCACCGGCGAGGACATCCGGTCGCACTGCCGGGCCAACCTCGCCCGGTTCAAGGTGCCCAAGTACGTCGACGTGGTGGAGTCTTTGCCGCGCAACGACTCCGGCAAGGTCCTCAAGCGCGAGCTGAGGTCGGCATGACGACCGCGAACATCGCCGCGATGCTCGGCGGCAACGCGCTGCGCTTCGCCGACGCCGACGCGCTCGTCTTCGAGGGCCGGCGGTGGACCCACCGGCAGCTCGACGAGGACGTCAACGCCCTCGCCGCCGGCCTCACCGCCGACGGCGTCGAGCGGGGGAGCCGGGTCGCGATCGTCGCGAACAACGTGCCCGAGTTCCTCATCCTGTCCCTGGCCCTGTCGAAGCTCGGTGCGGTGTTCGTCCCGCTGAACTACCGGCTCACCGCCGGCGAGCTCGCCCAGCTGCTCGGTCACGCCGGCGTGCAGGCGGTCGCGACCGTGCCCGAGTTCGCGGCGCTGACCACCGCCGCGATCGCCGGCCTTCCGCATGTGCGCCGCCTCGCGCTGGAGCCCATCGACGGCTTCCTCGACCTGCGGGCACTCGTCGAGACGCACCGGGGGGAGCGGGTCGCCGACGCCGAGCTGGCCGACGGCGCCCTGCAGCGCATCATCTACACGTCCGGCACGACCAGCCTGCCCAAGGGCGTCATGCTCACCCACGGCAACGTGAACATGAACATGCACGCCCAGATCGTCGAGCTCGGCCTGCGCCCGACCGACCGGATCCTCAACTTCGCGCCGCTGTACCACGTCGGCGGCACCGACCTGCCCGGCTACGGCATCTGGCACGTCGGCGGCTGCATGGTGCTGCAGCGCCGCTTCGATCCCGCCGCGGTGCGGCAGGCCATCGAGGCCGAACGCATCACCGGCATGGTCATGGCCGCGACCATGCTCGACATGGTCCGCCGCTCGGACACGCCCGCGGACCTCTCATCGGTGCGGTGGCTCATCTACTCGCAGGTGACGTCGGCGCTGTTCGCCGTCGCCAGGGAGCTGTTCCCCAACGCGCGGCTGATCGAGGGGTACGGCCTCACCGAGACGTGCAGCGGGCTCACGTACCTCGACCACGCCCACATGGAGTCCAAGCAGGGCTCCGTCGGCATCCCGGTGCCGTGGGTCCAGGTCCGCGTCGTCGACGCCGACGACAACGACGTCCCCGTCGGCTCGAACGGCGAGGTCGTCGCCCGCGGCCCGAAGGTCAGCCCCGGCTACCTCGACGACCCGGCCGCGACCGCCCACGCCTTCCGCAACGGCTGGTTCCACACCGGCGATGTCGGCTGCTTCGACACCGACGGCTACCTGTACATCCGCGACCGCCTCAAGGACATGATCCGCAGCGGTGGCGAGAACATGGCGAGCGCCGAGATCGAGAACGTCCTCGCCGACCACCCGCTCGTCCTCGCCGCCTCGGTGATCGGTGCGCCGCACCCGAAGTGGCAGGAGGTCCCGGTCGCGTTCGTCATCGGCCGGCCCGGCCTGACCGCGGAGTCGCTCATCGAACACGCCCGGCAGCGTCTCGGCAAGTTCAAGGTCCCGAAGGAGATCTACCTCGTCGACGAGTTCCCGACCAACCCGTCCGGCAAGGTCCTCAAACGCACCCTCCGCGACCAACGCCCCACACTGCGCCCCGACTGGACCTACGAGCCGCATCCGCACGACTGACCGTACGTCACGCCCGGCAGCTCGGCCAGGGTAGTCATCAGCATGCGATCCCCCAGTCACATCAGCATGCATACGTCTGTCAATACGCCTGACCCGTTTCGCCGGACATCCTAGATCGGCGCCCGAGAAACTGCGGTGCGCCGGCCGACCACTGAAAGTAGGGTCGCGCCATGGACATCCGTAGCGTGACGCCGGGCGAAGAGCTGGCTGCCGAGGAGGTCGTCTCGGCGGCATTCGGCGAGCCACGGGACGGGCGCGTCGTGCAGATGATGCGAGGTCTGCGGGCCGGCGGAGCGGCCCGGGCGAGTCTGGTCGCTGTTGTCGACGACGAGCTGGTCGGGCACGTCGGTCTCTCCCGCGGCTGGGTGGACGCTCGACGCGAGGCGGTCGAGGTGCTGGTGCTCTCCCCGCTGTCGGTGCGTCCCGACCTCCAAGGCCGCGGCGTCGGCACCGCGCTGGTCGCGGCGGCGCTGCAGACCGCCGCGGATCGTGGCGCGCCGGCTGTCTTCCTGGAGGGCAGCCCGGAATACTACGGACCCCGCGGGTTCAGCCCCGCCTCCGCCCTCGGGTTCGACCGGCCCTCGACGCGCATCCCGGACCCGGGGTTCCAGGTGGCGCTGCTTTCGACGTACCAGCCGTGGATGATCGGCCAGCTGATCTACCCCGAGGCGTTCTGGGCCACCGACACGGTCGGTCTGCGTGACCCCGAGCTGGAGCGGGTGGAAGCGCTGATCGCGGCGGCGCGTACGGGAGACTGATGAAAGTGCGGTCCCTGTGCCGATCACGTTCGCCGCGCCGCCCGGGTGCGTCTGATGCGCAGCCAGGCCGTGAGCAGTGCCAGTGCCAGCAGGATGGCGGCGCCGGCCCAGCCGAACCTGGCGCCTTCGGGCCCGGCGGGGCGGCCGGCCTGCTCGACCGGGTCCCACGGGTTCTCCGGGTCGTAGCGGATGTCGACGCGCTCGCCCTTGCGCAGGTCCTTGGAGCAGGTGTCGCACGCCACCTCGGGGCGTTCACCGCGCTCGGTGACGAAGGTGACCTTCGCACTGTTGCCGTTCCTGCCGGACGTGCCCTGCTTCACGATCACCGCCTCGGTGGTGATGCCGAACCGGTCGAGCCGCTCACCTTTGTCGGCGAAGTACCAGCCGAAGAGGCCACAGCCGCCGGCGAGGATCAGCAGGACGACCGGAGTCGCCCACGACACCCTTTTCATGCGCTCACCATAAGCTCGACAGGGTCCTCGCCCATTGACCGAGTTTGCTGCGGAGCGGTACAGGTGGCCATGGCCGAGATCGGTGTCCACAGCGAAGATGCCGTACCGAATGGACTCGTCCTGCTTGTCGGGCCACCCGCGTCGGGTAAATCATCCTTTGTCCGCGCCTGGATCGAGCATGGCCGGCTGGATCCGGGTGGTGTCGTCTCCTGTGACGCCATCCGCGACGAGTTGTTCGGATCCCGCGTCGACGTTCGCGATGATCCGGCAGTGTTCGACGAAATGGACCGGCGCGTCGAGGCGCGGCTGAAAGCGGCCCTTGCCGTGGTGGTCGACGCGACCAACGTCATGCCCCACGCGCGGACCAGAATGATCGCGTGGGCCCGGCAGCACGGCCGCCCGACAACGGCGCTGCGATTCCGGGTGGCGGACGAGGTCCTGGTCCACCGCAATGCGTAACGCCGCAACCACGCACGCGTGCCCTCCGCCGATGTACTGCGCTATGCGGCGACCGCCGCGAGGCACACCAGCCGCGCCCAACTGATCGACGAGGGTGTCACCCTTGTCGTGGACGTGCCCGGCGAGTCGGAAGGCATGAGCCCGTCCCAGGCCGCAGCGACGTTCCGGCTCGCGGCGTAGCCCAGGGCCTGCGTCGGAGGTCGCGGTCCTACCGGACGTCGAAGGCATCCCAGGCCGGCGGAACGCGCCTCATGATCGGAGCGCTAGGGTACGCCGGTGGGTAGCAGGGTCAACTACGTCGTCGTCCGCGATGGCGAATGCACGGTGTACGCGTTGGGCGGCGGCTCGGGCCTGGCGATCGACTACGATTTCGCTGTCGGTCCCGAGGTGGTGCTGCGCCGGCTCGCGCATCTCGGCGAGTGCGCCGACGGTCCCTGGTTCAGCGACGTCATGTGTGAGGGCGGTGTCCTGATCGACCTGGACCGCCGGGTGCTGCTGCTGTTCAACACCCTGTTCAACCGGATGGTGTATCGAGCGGCGATGTTGCAGGCGTACGCGGCGACGTGGCCGGACTGGGACATCCGATGGGCCTACGACGGGATCGCAGATCTCATGGCGTACGTCGGGCTGGACCCGGCCACCGTGCGCGACGACGAGAAGCCGGACCACACCGAACGCAACGTATTCGAGCCTGATGACATCGTCGCGGCGATCGTCACCGTCCGTGGCGCCGACGGCCGCGTGCGTCTGTACGGGTTGAACCCCGTCGCGGTGTGGCAGCGTTGGCGGATGGGTCCCGGCCTGGTCGAGTGGGTCACCGCCGGGCCGGAGCTTCCCGAGTCCGCCTCGAACTCGCCGACCGCAGGCTTGGACCTTGACCCGCTCACCCGGCGGGCCGCCTTGTGGAGCGTCGAGCCGTTGCACGGCCTGCGGCAGCGCTGGGCTGAGCTTTGGCCCGGTTGGACGCTGGAGTTCTGGGGCGACGACTGGGCCCGTCAAGCGGTCCACGATCCGGACCGTCTGTACGACTCGATCCTGCCCCGAGCCATTACTCACGGGCGCGGGATGCTCGCCGACCGGCTACAGGTCCACTGGCCGGTCCGCTCGACGATGTTGCAGCGAGGCATGACCGAGAACGAGCTGCAGAAGATGTACGACGGAAACCTCGGCGGAATCCGCAGCCGACTGGATACCGACGTCACCGCCGAGCAGGTCGAGCGTTTAGCGGCACTGCTCCGCGGCCCGCAGACGATTTCCTAGCCCCGACGGCGCTGACGGCCGACCGGTTGCGGGGCACGCGCAGTTCTCCGGCGAAACGAACGTCACGCACCACAGCCCCGAGGATCGCGTGGGTGTCACGGCCCCCAGACGCAGAGCACGAACATCACGGCCACGGCGGCGATCACACCCGCGACGGCCAGCAGGCGCGCCACGACCGGGTTCGGCGACCGTGTCCTGCTCAACGGTTCGTCGGCGAGCTGTTCGACGCCGGTGCCGCCGGCCAGTCCGGTGATGAGCGAGTCGACCTTGTCCGGCGTGACGCCGTGGGCGGCCAGCCAGGCCGTGACGTCCGGTGGCCCGTGGTGGACCAGGGCGGCGGCGAAGTGCTCGGTGCCGAGGTGCTGCGTCCCACGGTTCAGGGCAATGCGCACCGACCGCTCGATGATCCGCTTGACCGACCGGTCGAACCGTACTTCCGTCACTGGCTGCACGAGCTCCGGGGGTTCGGGTACGGGCGACCAGAGCTCAGCGGTGTTGCCCAAAGGCCTGCCAAGGGCCATCGCCAGGTCCTGCGCCGTGATGTTCGACCGGCCCGCGGCGGCAGCGAGGCACGGCGTACGCCGGATCACCTTCTGCGCGTCGGTCGTCCACCCCATGATCATCACCGGAGTTGTACAGCCGGCCAGCGGCGATCGTCAAGACCAAGTGCTGATCGGGGCACCCGCGGTGACCTTCTTCAACTGGCCACCGATTACGCAGCGCCTGATCGCCGAGCTTCGCGATGTACTCGGTGGGCGCAGCGGGGTCGTTTCCAGCCACTGGTGAACGCAGCCGCCGCAGTGGCCTGACGCGTCTCGCCGGCGCGAATCCGGTGCTGTTGCATCGTGCCTGGCGCGCGGGTCGGGCTCGGGCCTGGAATGCCGGGGCCGTGCAAGAGTGTTCGGATGGAGCTTGACCCGCATGCTGTGTGGAACAGGGTTTGCGCGGCGGCGCCGCCGGCGGATGGGCTGGCGGGCGACCGGTATTTGTGGGCGGTGGTGGATATCTTCACCGCGATCTCCGCGGATGGCACCGAGAGTACGGTCGAGCGGCGTACGGCCGTGGAGATCGAGCAGGCTGCCACGGCACACGACTATTTCGGTTTGCCGCACCTTGGCGCCTGGATCCGGGGGCTGCCAGCGCGGGCGTTCGTGACCGAGTACTCGGTCCTGCTGCGCGAGTACATGAGCATGATCGTGGTGGACGATCGCGAAGTTCTGTGGGAAGCGATGGAACGCAAGCTCGCCGAACGGCCCGGCGACTTCAAGCGGACCGGTTGAAGGCACCAGCTCCGCGAGCGCGTCGCCATCCAGCATGATCGCTCCGCTAGCCTGTGGTGGTGGGAACCGAACTGGACGAGTTGGTCGTGGCGGACGGCGCGGCGCTGCGTGCGTGGCTGCTGGACAACCACACCGCGTCCCCTGGCGTGTGGCTCGCTCTGACCAGGAAGGACGGCTCCGTCACCACGCTGACCTGGCAGCACGCGGTCGACGAGGCGCTGTGCTTCGGCTGGATCGACGGGCAGGCCCGCAAGCGCGACGAAGGCAGCTCCTGGCGGCGGTTCACCCCGCGCCGGGCCCGCAGCGTCTGGTCCCAACGCAATGTCGCCAACGTGGCCCGGCTGGAGGCGGCCGGCCTGATGCTGCCCGCCGGCCGCGCCGCGGTGGACGCCGCGAAGGCCGACGGACGGTGGACAGCCGCCTATGCGCCGTCGTCGGAAGCGGAGGTACCGTCCGACCTGCGCGCCGCGATCGCCGCCGACCCAGCGGCGCAGGCGATGTTCGACGTGCTCACCAAGTCCAACCGCTTCTCCATCATCAGCCGGGTCAATGCCGTCAAGCGGGCCGAGACGCGCGCCCGGAAGATCGCCGAATTCGTGGCGATGCTCGCCCGGTACGAGACGATCCAGCCGCAGCGAGCCAGACCGACGGACCCGCCGGCATCATGACCCACACCTTCCGGCATCCTCATCCGCCGCTGAGGCCGGCAGTGGCGCGCCAGGCTCGGGAGCGCTGAATGGGCTACTACGGCACCTACGTGCTGGCCCGGTCGGCGACGCTGCTGCCGAACGTGCCCGGCATGCGGTCGGCCTTCGGCAGCCGGTGCATGCTCGTCGAACGGCACCAGGAGGGGTGGCAACTGGCCGGCCTCATGACGCCGATGTACCACGAGTGGCCGGCCATCCACGGCGGGCCGGTACCCCTGGCGATCTCCACCGGCGCGCCCGTGCTGGCGGTGGAGATCAAGGAGAGCTACTGCCTGCAGTTCGGTGGCGCGACCCCCGACGGCCGGCTGTGGCTGGCACACTTCGCCCCCTGGGCGGACAACGACAAGGGCTGCATCTTCGATCACCACGACGACTCCACGGTGCCGCAGCCCGCCGGCGTCGACGTGCCGGCGAACGACCTGGCCGGTCTGGCGGACCACCTGGCCGGCTGGGCCGCCGATGCCGGCCTCGACACCACCCCGCAACGGATCGCCGAGGCGATCGGCCCCGACACCGACGACGAGGCCATGAACGAACTGGTGCGGGCGCTCGGACTCGTGCCGGTGGACACGGTGTACCCGGCCGTCGAGCTCAACGACCTCGACTGGTCGGAGTGCTGGCAGCGCGCCGACAACGCCAGCGTACGGGTGATCCAGGAATGGAACCTCCGCAAGCGCGGCGACCTCGAGCCGCTGGACGACCGGCCGCCGCCGGGCGCCGACGAGTTCATCCGGTTCCTGGACCTGGTCGCCGACTCGATGTTCGGCGGCGGTCTCACCCGAGAAGAACTGCGCGCCGAGGCGGCCCGGCTGCTGGAGACGTACCCGCAGCCGTAGCCACAACGAAGCGGTCTGACGCCCACAAAGATCCGGACGGTGAGCGGCGCTGCGAGCAGGCGATGCCGTCAGCACGATTCTTCGATGACGAGCATGACCTGCCGATCCTGGTTTCTGAACTCGGCCAGCCAGAAGTAGCTGTGAGGCGGAGCTTCGCCGGCAGCGAAGGTCCGCACTCGCTCCAGCAGCGCTTCGCGCTCGTGGCCGGTCACCTCGCGCGGGTCGGGGCCATAGGCGTGCAAGACTCGCAGGTCGGGACGCTTCAAGAGCCGGCGCAGCGGCGGGCCGTCAGCGTCCATCCCCCGGCCGCGGATCTGCCAACTGGTGCCGTGTTCGTCGGTCCACCGGCGCTGCTTGATCGGTCGTGGCCATGCCCCGGCGACCTGCCCCCCGCCTGAACTCGCCGCGCGGAAGGCATCGGCGAACGACTGAGAATCCCCTGACCGGCGGCCCATGCCACATGGTCGCACGGCCGGTACCACCGCCGGTGCCGGAGCAAGGGCGGGACTACTTTCGCGAGTGTCGGCGGTACTGGCCGGGGGCCAGGCCTTGCTCCCGTTTGAACGCTTTGGCGAAGGCGAACTCGGAGGTGTATCCGGTGCTCTGCGCTATCGTCTGCACCGATTTGTCGCTGTCGCGCAGCAGGCGTGCTGCCAGGGTCATCCGCCACCAGGTCAGGTAACCGAGTGGTGGTTCGCCGACCAGTGAGGTGAACCGGCGGGAGAAGGCCGCCCGCGACAGTCCGGCCGTCGCGCCCAGCGCTTCGACCGTCCACTGCCGGGCGGGTTCCTGGTGGATGTGGCGCAGCGCCGCGGTGATCGCGGGATCGGCCAGCGTCGCGGCCCAGCCGGCGGCCGGGCCGCCCTCGGTCTGGTCGGCGAGCCAGGCCCGCAGGATGTACAGCAGCATCATGTCCAGCAGGGCCGAGACGACGGCTTCGGTGCCGTGGCCCGGGTCGGCGATCTCGTCGCCGAGCAGGTTGACGGCGGTGTGCAGCGGCGAGCGGCGGCCGAGGCGGGCCGGCAGGTGAATCACCTCGGGCAGCTCCTGGAACAGTGGATGCGGCCGGGTCTGGTCGAGCGTGTACGCGCCGCACAACAGGATCGTGGCGGCGCCTTCGCCGGTGTCGGCGCTCGGCGCCACCTCCGGCAGGGCAGAGGAGCAGGACATGAGCCACTACACCGCCGTCGCGACCGCCACCGGCCGTGACGGCCGCGCCTTCAGCTCGGACGGCGAGCTGGACGTCACGCTCGCCCCGCAGAAGGAGTTGGGCGGCACCGGCGACGGCACCAACCCGGAACAGTTGTTCGCGGCCGGGTACGCCGCCTGCTTCGCCACCTCGATGCAGCTGGTGGCGCGGCAGAAGAAGATCGACGTCTCCGGCATGTCGGTCACCGCTGAGGTCGGCCTCGTCCCGAACGGGCAAGGCGGCTTCCGTCTCGAAGTCGCCCTGCGGACGAAGCTGCCGGAAAACCTGCCCCGGGAAGCCGGTCGCGAGCTCATCGAGGCCACTCACCAGGTCTGCCCGTACTTCGACGCCACACGCGGCAACATCCCGGTCGAACTGCATTGCGATGTCTGAACCCGGCCGGCCTTGAACCGCCTTTGTACGATGCACCGCGCGATTCAAGATCATCGCGTCGAACGTATCCAAGGCATTCAGGAGTTTCCACATATGGTGTCCCAGTTGCAGTATCACGCGCGGTCGTTGGCCCTGGCGGGGCGGACCGCGGAGATTTCGCCCGAAGCCGTCGCGGCGGTCGACCGGTTCGCCACTGTGCGCGGTTTCCCGCTGCCCGCGTCGGTGCGGGAATGGTATTCACTCGCCGCCGGGCAGGAGACGCTGCGCGCGTTCAGCAACGACGACCGCGTGTACGCGGCGCACGAGCTGGGCCGGCCCGAGGAGTACTGGCCCGACGGTGAGCCCGACCAGGAATGCGAATGGGATCCGGTCGCCGACCGTCGGCTGCTGCCGTTCATGATCGAGAATCAGGGCGTCTGCTACTGGGCGGTCATGCTCGACGGCAGCGACGACCCGCCCGTGATGATCTCGTTCGACGACCTGGAGCCCACCGACGAGTGGACGACGCTCACGGCTTCGTTCTCTGATCTGGTGTACACCCGGATCTGGGACCACGGGGCGATGCACGGCGACCGGACGCTCCGGTCGCCGATCGCCGGCTTCGACCCGGCCGCCTGGGCGGGTCTCGGCACGCGGTTGGAGGAGCGGACCGGGGACAGCGACGGGCAGCGGCACCGGTTCGCCGGAAGCGGCGACGACCAGCGGGTCCTGCTGGAGAAGGACGCGTGGGGCGCGACCGGCCAGTGCTACCTGTGGGCGGCCACCGACGACCTGCTCGTCGACCTCGTCGCCACCGTACGGGCATCCAGCGGTCTGGCGACGCGGCTCAGCGCGTACTGGGGCGAGGGGACCCTGGACCGCATCGGTCACCGCCTGGAGGCCTGACCAATCGCGGTTTTGGCTAACCGCTTCAGAGAGCGCTCCCAGCTGCGGGTACCCGGCGGGCGCCGCAGGTCAGTGGCGCGTTACAGCGCCCTGGCCTGCGCATGGGACAGCGGTGCTCAGAGGGCGTTCGTTCATCGCGAGGCATTGACACCTCTCCAAGGAGGGTTCAAAGTGACGTCTGCGAGAGCGCTCTCTCACACCCGTGAAACACCGCCGACACCCCAGCTTCACGAAGGAGTCCCTATGGAATGGTCGGAACCCCGCCCCGGCCATAGGCGTTCATCCGGATCATTGACGAGCCGGCGCACCCTGCGCATGGCCGCCATCGTGACCGCGGTAGCGGCCATGCTGGTGACGTACATCGTCATGGTCACGACCCGGGCCGACGCGGCCGAGACCCTGCTGTCGCAGGGCCGGCCGACGACCGCCTCGTCGACGGAGAACGCCGGTACCCCCGCCAGCAGCGCGACCGACGGCAACACAGGCACCCGCTGGTCGAGCGCCTTCAGCGTCCCGCAGTGGATCCAGGTCGATCTCGGCTCCGCCCAGTCGATCACCCGGGTCGCACTGAACTGGGAGGGCGCCTACGCCACCGCCTTCCAGATCCAGACCTCCGCCAACGGCACCACCTGGACGAACGTCTACTCCACCACGACCGGCACCGGCGGTCAGCAGAGCCTGCCGGTCACCGGCACCGGCCGCTACGTGCGCGTCAACGCGACCGCGAAGGCGACCCAGTGGGGTGTCTCGCTGTGGGAGTTCCAGGTCTTCGGCGGCACCCCCGACACGCCGGGCGGCTGCGGTACCACCAACGCGGCGCAGGGCAAGACGGCCACCGCGTCGTCGACGGAGAACGCCGGCACCCCGGCCTCGGCCGCGTTCGACGGCAACACCGGCACCCGCTGGTCCAGCGCGGCCGCTGACCCGCAGTGGCTGCAGGTCGACCTGGGCTCGGCCGTGTCCGTCTGTGGCGTCTCGCTGAACTGGGAGGCCGCGTACGCGACCGCCTACCAGATCCAGGTGTCCACCAACGGTACGAGCTGGACGAACATCTACAGCACGACCGCCGGCACCGGTGGCGTGCAGACCCCGGCCGTCACCACGACGACCGGCCGCTACGTGCGCATGAACGGCACCGCCCGGGCCACCGGGTATGGCTACTCGCTCTGGGAGTTCCAGGTGTTCACCGGCTCCGGACCGACGAACTCGGCCTCGCCGTCGCCCAGCACGTCGTCCAGCACGCCGACCCTCCCGACGTCCGACACCCCGGACTTCGGTCCGAACGTGCGGATCTTCGACTCGTCCACGTCGGCGGCGACCATCCAGACCGCGGTGGACCAGGCGTTCAACGCGCAGCTGCGCAGCCCCACCGCGCAGTTCGGCACCCAGCGCCACGTGTTCCTCTTCAAGCCCGGCACGTACGGGCGAGTGTGGGCCAACGTGGGCTTCTACACCACGGTCGCCGGTCTCGGCCTCAACCCCGACGACGTGACGATCAACGGCGCGGTCAACGTCGACTCCGGCTGGAACTACGGCGACGAGTCCAACGCGACGCAGAACTTCTGGCGCAGCATGGAGAACCTGTCGATCGTGCCGGAGGGCGGGATCAACCGGTGGGCCGTCTCCCAGGCCGCCCCGATGCGCCGCGTGCACATCAAGGGCAACCTGACCCTGGCCCCGTCCAACCAGGACAACGGGCAGGGCTACTCCAGCGGCGGCTACCTGGCCGACTCCGTCGTCGACGGCTACGTGACCTCCGGTTCGCAGCAGCAGTGGTACACCCGTGACAGCCGGATCCAGCGCTGGGACGGCGGCGTGTGGAACATGGTCTACTCCGGCGTGCAGGGCGCTCCGCCCAACGCGTTCCCGAACCCGCCGCACACCACCCTGGCGACCACCCCGGTCACCCGGGAGAAGCCGTACCTGTACGTCGACAGTGCCGGCCTGTACCGCGTCTTCGTGCCGTCCATCCGGCGCAACTCCGCGGGTGCCACCTGGCCGAACACCCCCGGCACCTCGATCCCGATGCGGCAGTTCTACGTCGCCAAGCCCGGTGACAGCGCCGCCCGGATCAACACCGCCCTCGCCCAGGGCCTGAACCTGTTCTTCACCCCGGGCACCTACTCCCTCGACCAGACGATCCGGGTCACCCGGCCCGACACGGTGGTCACCGGCATCGGCTACCCGACCCTGATCCCGGTCGGCGGCGTCGAGGCGCTGAACGTCGCCGACGTCAACGGGGTCAAGGTCAGCGGCCTGACCTTCGACGCCGGAACGACCAACAGCCCCACGCTGATGACCGTCGGCACGGCCGGTGCGCACACCGACCACGCCGCGAACCCGATCAGCATCCAGGACGTCTTCTTCCGCATCGGCAGCAGCGTCCAGGGCAAGGCCACCACCACCCTCGCCGTGCACAGCGACGACACGATCATCGACCACATCTGGGCCTGGCGGGCCGACCACGGCGGCGCGCCCACCGGCTGGACGGTGAACACCGGCGACACCGGCCTCCTCGTGAACGGCGACGACGTCCTCGCCACCGGCCTGTTCGTCGAGCACTACCAGAAGTACGAGGTGATCTGGAACGGCAACCGCGGCAAGACGATCTTCTTCCAGAACGAGAAGCCGTACGACGTGCCCAACCAGGCGGCCTGGATCGGCCCCCGCGGCAACGGTTACGCCGCCTACAAGGTCGCCGACACCGTCACCGACCACGAACTGTGGGGCGGCGGCGTGTACTGCTACTTCAACGTCAACCCCGCCGTCCGCGTGGACCGAGGCTTCGAGGTGCCCAACCGGGCCGGCGTCCGGCTCCACAGCGTCATCACCGTGTCCCTCGGCGACGTCGGCACCATCGCCAACGTCGTCAACGACACCGGCGGCGCCGTCCCCAACCCGGCCGGCAACACCACGCCGCGCCAGGTCGTGAACTACCCCTGACCCCTGATCCCTCAGTCGACGCAACACTGACGTGAACCAGGCGGCCACCGGTGCGACCAGCACCGGTGGCCGTCACGGTCCGCGGGGATAACCGACGGTCGGGGCCTGCGTCCTGTCGCGCACGCCGAGGACCTCGTTGACGAAGCCGTCCTTGTCCCGCGCGTACGCCACGAGGTCGGCGCCGTGAGCATCCGCGAGATCGCGCTTGAGCCGCTCATATCTGGAGCGGTAGTCCGCCCGGCACCGCAGCGCGTCCCGGAACACGATCCGCCGCCGCCACAGCAGCGAGGTCGGCTCCGTGAGATGCAGGTGGTAGACCCGTTCCCACCAGTTGTCGGTCGCCGGTTTGAAGAAGTAGTGCGCCTCCTCCGGACGGTGCACGCCGTTGCCGTAGCCGAGCGCGGTCACCACGCCGACGGCGGCCGCCGCCTCCGCCAGACTCCGCACCGGCGCCATCATGTCGATGATCGGCTTCGCCGCCAGCCCGGGCACCGATGTCGAACCGATGTGCTCGAACGGCCCGACCAGCCATGGCGCCAGCACCGCTTCGAGGCTGACCCGCTCCTGCTCGAACAGCACAACCCACTGCGGGTCGTACGGGCTGAGGGCAATCGGCATGCCATCCACAAGACCCGCCTCTCAGTACGAGGTACAGACCGGGCGACGTCTGTCATCGCCCTCTTCGTGCGACGGCAGACCGAAATGCCGCCTCGGGTCGGATGGACCTCTTCACCACGTCGCTCCGCGGGCATGGGTGGCGGCATGCGGTCATGCCTCGTCGGGCTCCGTTGGTTCATAGCTGAAGTTGGTGTTCGGCGCCAAGGCGATGAGCCGGTCGAGGACAGGCTCGGTATTGGTGCCCCACATCTTGGACACGACCCAGGTACGTCCTTGATCGTGCAGGGGTGCGTCGAGGAACCAGCGGCCGAGGCGTTTGCTTGAGCCCGGATAGGTTGCCAGGAATGCCTTGGCGAGGTCTTCGCCGCTCAGGACGCCGTCGACCGACAGAAATCTTGAGCGCGGGATGGCGGTGGTGAGCTGTTGGGCGGTGACGCCTGCCTTGTGCAGGGCCGTCGCCATGGTCAGCACGGCCCAGCGCTTACGGAGAGGGCGACTGCGGCCTTCGGGGGTGACGATCTCGTACTGGGTCCAGTCGCGACCGTCGGAACTGACGGCTCTTGCCTGGGTTTGTTTACGACGGATCTGAACGGTCAGTTCGCCGGCTTCGGGCAGCGGGATGATCTGCTGCACGTCCAGCAGCAGTCGCTCGGCGACTTTGTACGGGGTGAGTTTCACGCAGCGAATGTCGAGGCCGTAGACATCGGTCAGCCAGAGCACGGTCGTGGTGATCTCACGGTCGAACCCTGCGGCCACCAGTACAAGGCGGACTTCACGGCTTAGTACCGCGCTCTCGCCGTCCGCATCAAGGAACTCCGCCAATCTGGTCCGGGCTTCATCGACCGCTTCGGGTTCGACCTGAGCCAGGTAGTGCTCATGATGCTCGACGAGGTCGTCAAAGGTCATGACCGACACCATCGCGGCATACCGTAATGCTTGGAGTTCCAGATGCCCGCCGTCGTTCGTGCGCTTGAGCTCGATGACGACCAATCGGCCACTGCGGTCAACACCGAGAAGGTCGATACGCCGACGGGCATCGGTGAATGCACCGAACTCCTCCGCCACGACCATCACCCCGTCGGCGATCATGTCGATCCGTGAACGAAGGAGCCGCTGCAGGTCGGCTCGCTCCAGCACCTGCTCGGCCGCGAAGGTTGTGGACGGCACCGGCTCCAGAACGTTCGATGTCATTTCGTACAGCGGCATCCGGCCATCCTCGCATCTGACGACCTCCGGTGAACGACATGTGCCTGCCGCCGCCGTACCGGCAGGACAGCCGAGAGATCTGTACGGACGGGTCAGCACGACGGTGCTCGCTCTTGCAGACCGCGGCCCCGCGACCTGCCTGGGCGCGGGGGAGCGGCAGCCGGGCGATCGGAGGCGAGCTGGGAGTTCGAAGGCGGCGCGACAGTGTTCCTGGGCGGCGCGGCCGGACCGTAGGATGCCGCGCTGTGCACTTCTACGCCACCGTCTTTCTGCCGCCGACGCCCCCGGCGGGCGTCGCGGGTGCCATCGCTGCGGCGCTCGCACCGTACAACCGGGATGACTACACCCGCGGCCCGTTCGACCCGTCGGCCATCTGGGACCGCTGGGAGCCGGCTCGTGACGCCGCCGCGTTTCCGCTGCTGCCGCGGGGGCTCGACCGACTGCGGCCCGGCCGGCGGCGGGTCGGCTTCGCGGTCCCCAAAGCGGCGATCGACTTCGCGGCGGTGCGGGGGCGCGCGGTGCGGCACGCGGCCGGCGAGTTCGACGCGTGGGCCGAACTGACCGCGGCCCACCCCGGCACCCGACCCTTGTCGGACTTCGACGGCCAGGAAGACTGGCTGACCCAGCCCGCAGTCCAGGCGGTTGCCTCCGCAGCGGTGACCCAGCGTCACCCGTACTTCACGTTCCAGTTCCTGCTCGCCGACCCGGTCGCGGCCCTCGCCGGTGGCCGTGACGCCTATCTGGCCCGTGCCGCCGCCCATGCCCTGTCCACCTACGCCTACATCACCCTCACCGGCGACTGGCTCAGCGAGAAGACCGGCAACCGCGGCGCCGACGAGCACGCGCTGGCGCTGAGCTCCTACCTCGAATCGGTCGCGCCCGACACGATCCTGGCCCGGGTGCGCTGTCATGCCTGAGCGGTGAAGACGCACACGGGCTCATGCCACTCTCCGATCGTCGTCCTGGTGTGCGGACGGATCTAGGCTCATGGGTGTGGACGTGGACGACTTCTGGACCTTCATCGAGCTGTCACGCCAGGCCGGGCCGGCTCAACACGAGCGTGAGGAATTCCTGGGGGAGCGGCTCGGCCGGATCTCCCGCTCGCACCTGCTCGACTTCGTCCAGCACCTGTCCGCGACCCGCGAGCCGGCCAACACCTATCGGCTATGGCGGGCCGCGGACATCATCATGACCGGCCACTGTGGGACGGATTCCTTCCACTATTTCCAGATGTGGCTCGTCGGGCTGGGCCGGCACGCGTACGAGGCGGCGGTCGACGCTCCCGACAGCCTGGCCGGTGTACCCGAGGTGGTTCGGCTGGCGTCCCTTGCACAACCGTGGCAGGACGAGGACTACCCGGATTGGGAGTCGCTGGAGTACGTGGCGTGCGCGGTCGGCGATCGCCGGGCCGACATCGACGGCGACATCCGTGACGTGGTCTCCGAAGAGCGCCACATCCGGCTGCGCATGGACCCCAACCCCGACGACGTCGAATGGGCCAGGTTGTCCACCGCCGAGATCGCCCGCCGGTATCCCAGACTGTGGGCGCTGTTCGGCGAGGCCTGGACCGAATAGAGACCAGCCCCGGCGACTTCCGGCGCGGTGACGGGTCGTGGCGTGCTGAACGGGTTCAGTCGCCGGAATGGCCGCCGAAGTGGATGTGGGCCGGTCGGTCGTCGTCGTAGCTGATGATGTACGTGCCGACCCAGCGATCCCGTTCATCGCCGAGATCAGTGCTCATCCAGGCCTCCACCTGGTTCGCCGAGGGCCTCAGCGTGCCGAAGGTGTACATCAGGTTGTCCGGAGCCAGCGGGGACACCGTCGCGAACGCGGGCTCGGCGGATACGCCGTTGATCATGTCGATGACGGAGTGGGTTCCCGAGTGCGGCTGCGCTGCGACGAGGGTGTCCAGGTCGGCCGGCACGGGTCTGGATCCGCGTTCCAACCAGTCATCAACGATGGCGTCGTACCGCTCGGGGTCGGTGTCGCGCGGGGCGAGGCTCGCGCGGAAGTCGGCTTCCGTCATGTCCAGGTCCGGATCGCGAGGCTCGCGGTAGTAGTCGCCCCGCGCATAGACCTGCTGCCGCAACTGCTGGAGCGCGGCGTTGACATCAGATCGGTGGTCCACGGCGTACCACCACGCAGTCGAACCCATCGGCGCGATCCTCCCACAGCTTGGCCCAGCACTCATCGGTCAGCGGCGGACCTGGTAGGTCAGGTGGCTGGCTTCCGGCGGTCACGAACGTGAACGTCGTGTCGCCCGTGTGTGCCGGATCGTGCGGCCGGTGGGTGGGCACGAAGACCGGCATCCCGAAGAAGCCGTCCTCACCGGACCAGCCGTCGGTGTCGTCGTACACCCGCCGGCCGGTGACGACCGCGCCCGAGGCGCCGAACGTCGCGGTGCTGAGCTGCCGGCCCTCGTCGTGCTCGAGCCAGGCGTGCAGGCGTTCGCCGCCCTTGCCGTACCCGGGGAAGTTGTCGAGGTCGGGCCCGGTCACGAACCCGTCCAGCGACATGGAGATGTCCGCTTCGATGATTGCCATACCCAGGTGGACGGAAGCACCCGGACCACCTGCTCGACGAGCAGCCCGGCCCGGAGGCGGTGGCCGTCGACCGGGAGACGATGTCGCTGGCGTTCCTGGCCGCGATCCAGTTGCTGCCGCCACGGCAGCGCGCCGTGCTCATCCTTCGTGACGTGCTGGCGTGCTCGGCCGTCGAGGCGGCCGACCTGCTCGGCACGACGGTACGGGCGGCCAACAGCGCCCTGCACCGGGCCCGGACGACACTGCGCGACCGGTGGCCGGACGGCCGCCCCACGTGGGCGCCGGCCGGCGAACCCGATCCGGGGCAGCGCGACCTGCTGGCGCGGCATGAACCTCCCCGGCCGCTGGCGGATGCTGGCGACCGCCAGCCAACGGCCGGCCAGCGGCCGGCGCCTACGTGCTGGCGGCCGCCGACACCACGTTCCGCCCGTTCGGGCTGATCGTGCTGAGCGTGCGGACGGGAGCGCTCGCGGCGATCGACGCGTTCGAGGACCCGGGGCTGCTCGCCACATTCGGCCTACCGGCGAGCCTCGATCTCTAGCAGCGATCCCGGCGGCCGGCTACAGCCAGACCTGCTCCCACTTGCGGTCGCCCCAACCGTCCTGGTCGACGAGGTAACCGCGGAAGATCTCCGAGACTTCCTCGAGCGTGTCGACCTGGCATCGGAAGTGCAGATCCGGGCCGCCTTCGCGCCGTTCGACCCAGAAGACGCCGGCCGGGATCCCGAACTGACCCCCGGCAGCGGCCTGCAGATAGTTCTCGCCGCCCAGGTCGAGGATCAGGTGGTCGAGTTCGGCACCGAGCCGGCGGAGCTGCGACTCGACGTCGAAGGCTGATGGTTGCGCGATCGGCCGGCCGTGTGACCGCTGCAGGGTCAGCCTCGGTGCGCCCAGCCGGAACCCGGCCAACGGCACCCGGTACAGATCGGGCATGCCCTCCGGCGGCGTGCCTTCGATGACGAAGCCGCACAACGCCGCCAGCGCATCCTCACCGAGTTCGAGTGGATGGAACGGCAGCGGATAAGGCTCGTCGTCGTCGACCGGGTGCTCGCCGGCCCAGTACGGCTGCTCGAACGGCAGCCGGTCACCGCGGTCCTCGACGATGCCGTTATCAGGGCTCAGGCACAGCGCTCGTTCGAGGGTTCCGTCCGCGCCCCAGACCGCGAAGCCGAGGAAGTCCGAGACGCTGTGCATCGAGTGCAGGACCACCCGCCGGCCGGCCCCCTCGGCCAGCCGGCCCGGCCGCAGGAAACCGGGCTGGATCTCCCCCGCTCGGCCGCGCAGATGACCGTGAGGCCCCGGAACACTCCGGCGTACAGGATGCCGTCCCGCGGGTTGATGTTCCGCCCCAGGGTGCCGTCCTCGACCGCGACCACCTCGAGCCCGGGCACCAGCCGTGCCACCAGCGCCTCGGTCGCCGTGCGGTCCAGGTCGGCCGCGTCGTGCAGTGCCTGAGTCACGTCGCCGTCGGTGAACATCAGCAGCGCTGTCTTGGCACCCATGGCCGGACACGGTACGGCAACGGCGCCGCACCCGACGCTGCAACCGGGGGCGGGTGGTGCGGGTCTATTCACCGATGGGCGTGTGCGTTGCGGGCCGGAGGATGGATGCGCGGGATGGCTCGTGGCGGTTGGCTGTTGCTCGCGCCGTGGCGGCGGGCGCCGTTGTTGCTGGTCAGGCGGCCCAGTGTGGCCCTGGCGATCGCCGTCGCGACGGCCGTGGCGGTCCTGCCGGTGGCGGCCGGGCCGGTGTTCGTGTCGTCGGCGGGGAGCGCGACGCTGCGGGCGAGGACCGCGTCGGTGTGCCCGTCGGCGCTGGGGTCGCAGGTGCTCGCTCCGGAGCGGCCCGTCGACCCCGGGATGCTGGCGGCGGCGGTGACGCAGGAGGCCGAGGCCGCGGCGGAGGGGCTCGGCGACCCGGCCGTGACCCTGGTCAGCTCGGCGGTGGCGGTCGGCGACAACAGGGTCAACATCGTCGGTCGCAACGGTTTTGAAGCGCACGTGCAGCGCGTCGCCGGTGGTCCCGGTCACGGGCTGTGGCTGCCCGACCGGTTCGCGGCCGAGCACGGGCTGAAGCCCGGGGACACGCTCATGATCTCGCCGAACGTCGAGGAGTGGAGCGCCGGCAACGTGCGGCGGGTCTGGGAGCCGACGGCGGTGCCGGTCGTGGCGGTCTACCGGGACCTGCGTGACCGGTCCGACGACCCGTTCTGGTGCGGCATCTCGACGGTGTACCGCGGCGACCCGGCCCAGCAGGCCGGCGGCATCGGCAACGACGTGCCAGTGCTCGACCTTCTCCTGGCCGACCGGCCGACCATGCTGGCGGTCGCGAGCGGCGCGCACATCCAGACCGCCCAGCGCATCGAGCGGGCCCCGGCGACGATCGACCTGACCGCGCCCGAGGCGACCCGGCTCGCCGCCGGCATCGCCGCGATGCACGACCGGCTGCGCGGCAGCGCGTACGACGACCGGATCCTGTACCGCACCGCCCTGCCACCGCTGGCGGGGCGGGCGGCGCTGGTCGAGCGGGAGCTGCGCGGGACGGTGCTGACGATCAGCGCCGGTGGTCTGCTGGTGGGCCTGTCGGTCGTGATGGCGGCGGGCGCGTTCTGGGTCCGCCGCCGCGAGCGGGAGCTCGTCGTCCTCGCCACGTTCGGCGCGACCGCGCGCTGGCTGGGGGTCAAGGCCGCCCTGGAGGCGTTGCCGGCGCTCGCCGCCGGCGCCGTCGGCGGCTGGGCGCTGGCCGGGCTCCTGGTCGCGCGGGTCGGGCCGAGCAGCGACGTGTCGGGTGCGGCGCTGCTGCAGTCGGCGCTCGCCGCGGCGGCCGCGTTCCTCGTCGCGACCGTGGTGCTCGGCGTGACCGCCGGTGTCGCGTGCCGGCCCCTGACCGGCGCGCCCACCGCCAGGGCGCGGGTCCGGCGCCGGCTGGCCGCGGCGCCGTGGGAGCTGTTGCTGCTCGCGGCGGCGGCCGGGTACTGGTTCACCGGCGGCGACCGGTCGATGGTGCGGCTCGCCAGCCAGTACGGGACCATGGTGCAGATCCCGGGGAAGCTGCTCGTCGTGCCGATGCTGGCGATGCTCGGCCTCTGCGTCATCGGCGCGCGCCTGGCGACGGCGGCCGTGCGGCGGCGGACCCGCACGGCGGCGGCCACGCGGTCGGCGGTGCGGCTGCTGTACCGGCGGCGGCTGCGGCACTCCGCCGCGGCGGCGGTGACCCTCGCCCTGATCACCGCGGTGCCCGTCGCGGTGGCCGTCTACGGCGCGACGGCGACCAGGACCGTCAGCGCCACGCTCGCCGCGCAGGCCAGGCTCGGCGCCGGCAGCGACGTGGTGATCACCCTCGCCGAGCCGGGTGCGGTCCCCGCGGCGCTCGCCGGCCGGGCCACGCCGGTGCTGCGCCTGGACTACGTGCAGCTCGACGACCGGCAGGTGTCGCTGCTGGCGGTCGACCCGGCGACGTTCGCCCGCGACGCGTTCTGGGACGACCGCCTCGACGGCACGACCCTCACCGAGGCGGCCCGCATGCTGCGCGCACCGGCCGCGGGCGGTCTCGCGGCGGTCGCGTCCGCGCCGGTACCGGACGGCGCGGCCACGATGACGTTCGGCGGCGACGCGGCGGTCGAGCTCGACGTCACGTCGATGGCGACCCTACCCGCCCCGCGTGGCGGGTATCCGGTCCTGCTCGTCGACCGGGCGGCCCTCGACGACGAGGTGCTCGTCCGCGCCGTGCCGCAGCTGTGGGTGCGCGGCGACCCGGCGACGGTCCGCGCGGCCGTCGACGCGGCGGGCCTGCGGGTCGCGGTGTTCTCGGTCGCCGGCGACCGCCACGCGAGCACGTTCTACCAGCCGGTGACGTACACGTTCGCCTACCTGTCCGCGCTGTCGCTGCTCACCGCGACGGTGGCGATGGTGGGTTTCCTGCTGTACCTGGAGTCGCGGCTGCGCGTGCTGCGCCGCGGGTACGTGATGCTCCGGCTGATGGGGCTGCGCTCCGCCGTGCAGGGGTGGCTGCTGCTGGCGGAGTTCGCGGGTTCCCTCGTCGCCGGGTGCGCGGCCGGGCTCGGCCTGGCGGTCACCGCCGCCGTGACGGTCCGCGACCAGCTCAACGTCGACCCCGCCGCGCCGCCGGGCACCGTGCTGTCCTTCCCCTGGCCGGTGATGGCCGGCCTGCTCACGGCGGTCGGCTGCTTCGCCGTCCTGGTGGCGGTGGTGACCCACTGGCGGCTCACCCGGAGCCGAACCTCGGAGGTGCTGCGTGACATCGACTGAGCAGGGCGCCGGCTGCGTGGGGGTCTCCCGCTCGTACCGTGTCGACGGCCATCTGGTGCCCGCGCTGGTGCACGTCGACGTCAGCGCCCCGGCCGGCATGATCACCGCGGTGATCGGCCCGTCGGGCTCCGGCAAGTCGACCCTGCTGCGCCTGCTGACCGGAATGGACAGCCCGGACGAGGGCACGGTCACGATCGCCGGGCAGGACATCGGCACGCTGCCGGCGGCCGGCCGGGCCCGGCTGCGCCGTGAGCGGCTCGGCCTGGTGCGCCAGGACCCCGGCGACAACCTCCTCGCCTACCTGACGGTCCGCGAGCATCTGCGGCTCGCCGCGCGGATCCGTGGCGTGCCCGAGGCGGCCGGCGAGGCGTTGCTGGCGCCGCTCGGCATCGCCGGCAGGGCGGAGCACCTGCCCCGTCAGCTGTCCGGCGGCGAGCGGCAACGGGTCGCGATCGCGTTCGCCGCTGTCGGTCCTCCGTCGGTACTGGTGGCGGACGAGCCGACCGGCCAGCTCGACCACGGCAACGTCGACGCCGTGGTCACCGCGCTCCGGGTCATCGCCGACGCCGGCGTGGCGGTCATCGCGGCCACCCACGACCCCGCCGTCTGGCAGCGCGCGGACCGGGTGGTCCGGCTGCAGGCCGGCCGGGTCGTACAGGAGGCGACGTGACGACACCGGTGGTGACGACGCACTCGGTCACGCGCCGCTACCCGGGCGCGGGAAGGGTCACCGCGCTCGACGGGGTCACGGTGGAGATCCACGCCGGTGAGCTGACCGTCGTCGCGGGCCCGTCCGGCTCGGGCAAGACCACCCTCATCAGCGTCCTCGCCGGCCACGAACCCCCGGACGCCGGCACCGTGACGACCCGGCTCGGCAGCCGGTGGCACGAGACGAGCTTCGTGCCGCAGTCCCTCGCCCTCCTGCCGGAGCTGAGCATCCGGGAGAACGTCGAGCTGCCCGCGCTGCTGTCGGCGCACCCCGGCAAGCCGACGGACGAGCTGCTGCGGACCCTCGATCTCGCGCACCTCGCGGACCGGCTGCCCGCGCAGGTGTCCGGCGGGGAGCAGCAGCGCGCGTCCCTCGCCCGGGCCCTGCGCCTGTCGCCCGCGCTGCTGCTGGCCGACGAGCCGACCGGCCATCAGGATCCCGCCCGGGTCCAGCTGCTCCTGGACGTGCTGCGCGCCCACGCCCACGCGGGCCACGCCGTCGTCGTCGCCAGCCACGACGAACAGGTGATCGCCGGCGCCGACCGGGTCCTGACCCTGCACGACGGCCGCCTCGCCGCCGACACCCGCGCCGCCGGGATCCCGCGGGCCTGACAGCGGGGCTGACGGTGGCGCGGCCGCCGGGGAAGGGGCGCTGGACAGCTCTGCCGGGCGGCGGCACGATCGGGGGATGGTCGAGCCGGATGTCTCGCAGGCGTTGCGGACCGGGCCGTTCGCCGTGGCGCTGGACGTGGCGGTCGAGGCGAGCGGGCTGACCCTGGAGCGGCTCGCCGTCCTGCTGGGGGAGCGCGGGGTCGGGCTGTCCCGGGCCACGCTGTCCTACTGGCGGTCCGGCCGGTCGCGGCCCGAGCGGGCCGGGTCGCTCGCCGCGCTGCCGGTGCTCGAGGACATCCTCGCGGTGCCGGCCGGGTCGCTGACGGCGCTGCTGCGGACGCGGGGGACCGAGCCCCGCTGGGCGCACCGGCCGCGGGGGTCGGTGTCGCGCCGGCGGTTGTGGCCGGGGCGGCCGGCGCTGCTGGTCGACATCGACGCGCCGCCGGACGGGCAGCTCGAGTTCCTCGCCATCGACGACCTGTTCGTCGTCGAGAGCGGCGCGACGCGGCTGCTGCAGGTGCGGCTGGTGGTGCGGGCCATGCGCGACAACGTGACCCGGGCCGTCGTGTTCTACGAGGCGGACCACGACGGGCCGCCGCCGCAGTGGACCGGCTTCTCGCACTGCCGGCCGGGCCGGATGCGCACCGAGGGCCGGGTCAGTGTGGCCGAGCTGATCCTCGGGCACCGGCTCAACGTCGGCGAGCACGCCGTGCTGAAGTACGAGCTGCGCTTCGCGGTCGGGCCCAAGGCCACCGACTGCTACTACCGCACGTTCACCCGGCCGTGCCGGCTGTGGGCCTGCCAGGTGGTCTTCACCGGTGCCCTGCCGGCGCGGGTGTTCGGCTACCGGCAGCGGCACCTCGGCGACGACCCGGTCGACGTGACGGAGCTCTGGGCCGGCGACGACCGCACCGCGGTGACGGTGGTCGAGGACGTCCGGCCCGGCATCGTCGGCATGTACTGGCGCACGTAACAGTCGTAACAGGTGTGCGTAACACCGGAAAGCGCTGGTCCGGGCCGCGTCAGGGACGCGTAACTTACGCGGGACAAAGACCTTCTCCATCGACGCACGCCGTTCTTAGGGTGTCGGCACCATCCGACCCACCCCAAAGGACGTGACGATCACCATGCGAAACTGTCGCCTGCTCGTGGCGGCCGTCGTGACGGTGCTGAGCCTGGCACTGTTCCCCGGCACCGCCTGGGCGGAACCCGAAGGCACCGTGCGGCACAACGCCGCCAGACCGGTCCCCGGCGCCTATCTCGTCTCGTTGAAGACCGGCACCGTCGCGGCCGCCGACGTCCAGGCCACCGCCGAGGCGGCGGTCGCCCGGTACGGCGGCCGGCTGCACTCCGTCTACCGCAGGACGATGAGCGGCTACGCCGTCGAGGGGCTGTCCGAACAGGCGGCCCGCCGGATCGCGGCCCGCCCGGAGGTCGCCCGGGTCACGCAGTCCGGGACCGCCGGGATCGCCACCACCCAGCAGAACCCGCCGAACTGGGGCGTGGACCGCATCGACCAGCGCGACCTGCCGCTGAGCCGCTCCTACACGTACGACGACGCGGCCGCCGGTCAGGGCGTGACCGTCTACGTCGTGGACACCGGCATCCGCTTCAGCCACAGCGAGTTCGAGGGCCGCGCGAAGCTCGGCGTGGACTTCGTGTCCCCGTCGACCAACGGCGGCGACTGCCACGGCCACGGCACGCACGTCTCCGGCATCGCGGCCGGCAAGACCTACGGCGTGGCGAAGAAGGCCAACCTGGTCTCGGTGCGGATCCTCGGCTGCCAGGGCACGGGCCAGGACATCGACGTCACCCGCGCCGCCGAGTGGATCACCGCGAACGCGGTGAAGCCGGCGGTGGTGAACCTGTCGGTCTACACCGACGACCCCGACATCGCCGCCGACGGCATCCGCGCCTCGATCGCCGCGGGCGTGCAGTGGTCGCTGATCACCGGCAACAACGGCGGCAACACCTGCAACTACGGGCCCGGCGGGCAGATCCCCGAGGGGGTGCAGGTCGGCAACGCCACCTCCAGCGACACGAAGGCCGGCGACTCCAACTACGGCACCTGCATGGACCTGTTCGCGCCCGGCAGCAACGTGCTGTCCGCCTACCACACGTCCGACACGGCGAGCACCACGATGTCGGGCACGTCGATGGCGGCGCCGCACGTGGCCGGCGCGATCGCCACCTACCTGACCGGGCACCCCACCGCCACGCCGGCGCAGGTCCACACCTGGGTGACGGACAACGCCAGCACCGGCAAGATGTCCGGGCTGCCGTCGGGCACGCCCAACAAGCTGCTGTTCGTCCCCGCGGCCGCAGGCCCGCCGCCGACCGGTGACTACACGCTCTCGGCGAGTCCTTCGTCGGCGACGGTACAGGCGGGCGGTTCGGCGACCAGTACCATCGCCGCGACCGCCACCGGGACGGCCGTGCCTTCCGTGGTCGGCGGGCAGCCCACCACGGTCGAGCAGTACCCCTACCTGATCTCCCAGCGCCGCGAGGGCAGCAGCTTCCCCGGCCAGCAGTCGTGCTCCTCGACGCTCATGGGGCCGCACACCGTCCTCACCGCCGCGCACTGCCTGCAGGAGAACCCGGGCCGCAAGTGGTACATGTACGGCGCCACCAACGTCAACGACCCCGGGTTCGTCGCGGAGATCGCGTCGACCTGGGTGCATCCGCAGTACACCGGCTGGCAGCAGGGCTACGACGTCGCCGTCGTGACCCTCGACCGGGACGTGCCGGTGCCGGCCGGCATGACCTACCCGACGCTGAACACCTCCACGTCCAACAACACCCCCGGCACGATGGGCATGGCGATCGGCTGGGGCAAGACCGGCGCCAACACCTACTCCGAGGTGCTGCGCAAGGCCGACGTCCCGGTCGCCGCGGACTCCGGCTGCCAGGGCCGCTACACCGGCCAGTACAAGACGCCGGCGATGCTGTGCACCGGCTACGCCGACGGCCACGCGGGTGCCTGCGTCGGCGACTCCGGCGGCCCCTACATGGTCGGCAACACCGTGGTCGGCGTGTTCTCCTGGATGTCGACCGCCTGCGACTGGTACGCCGTCTACACCAGGGTGTCCACGTACGCCGCCGAGGTCGCGGCCCAGCTGCCCGGTGGCAACCCGCCCCCTGGCGGCGACATCACCCTGTCGGCGAGCGGCCTGCCCAGCGGCGCCACCGCGTCGTTCAACCCCGGGACCGTCAGCACCGGCGGCACGGCCACGCTGACCGTCACCACGTCCGCCGGTACGCCCGCCGGCACCTACCCGATCACGGTCACCGGGACGAAGGGCGGCACCACCGCACAGACCACCTTCACCCTCACCGTCCAGGGCGGCGGCACCCCCGGCTCGCTGAGCCTGACCAACCCCGGCACCCAGAACTCGGTCGTCGGCCGCCCGGCCACCCTGACCCTGCGGGCGCAGGGCGGCACCACCCCCTACCGCTACACCGCGTCCGGACTGCCCGCCGGACTCACCCTGAACCCGTCCACCGGTGTCGTCAGCGGCACCCCGACGACGTTCCAGACCTCGAACGTCACCGTCACGGTGACCGACGCGGCCGGCCGCACCGCGCGGGCGACCTTCTTCTGGTTCGTCATGCCCTTCTGAACCACCCTGCACCAGGCTGACGCGCCCGCCCTCGCCGGGCGCGTCAGCGGGCGGTGGCCCTGGCGCTGCGGAGCAGGGCCAGGGTGTGCACGAGGGAGAAGCGCCGGGTGCCGCCGCCGAGCTCGTCCCACGGCTTCTTCCACGTCATGCGCCGGGCCACGTCCCAGGCGGTGTCGCCGGGGCCGGCGAGGGCCCGGGCCTGGTCGACCTCGGCCTGGTGGAAGGCCTTGAGCTGCTCGGCGCGGGCGGCGACGTCGCGGTACGGGAACTGGTGTGCGGGGCAGGCGATAGCGGCGCCGAGGTCCCGGATGCGGTCCAGGGAGCGGAACAGGTCCCCGGCGGGGTCGTCGCCGGGGCGGCTGACGATGGCGAGCTGGGTCGGGCCCTCTGCCATCATCGTGTCGCCGGTGAAGACCAGGCCGCGGGTGTCGTGGAAGACGGTGTGCCCGTACGTGTGGCCGGGGGTGTGCACGGCGCGGATCGTCACGTCGCCGAAGTCGAGCTCGAGGCCGGCGGCGGGCAGGGCGCTGTCCAGGCGCAGCGACTCGTGGTGCTCGGCGACCTTCACCGCGTCGGAGTACATGCTGTCGACGACGTCCTGCGGTGCGCCGGTGAGGTCCAGGGCGGTGCCGAGCTGGTCGAGGAAGGCGCCGCGGGTGCGGTGCATCGCGGGGAAGTCGTCGTCGGCGCCCATCAGCACCCGGGCGCCGGAGGCGGTGCGGACCTGGTCGGCGAAGCCGACGTGGTCGGGGTGGTTGTGGGTGATGAGGACGGTGGAGATCGCCTCGACGGTGTGCCCGATCGCGGTGAGGGAGCGCCGGAACGACGTCCAGCAGGACGGGTGGTCGTAGCCGGCGTCGATCAGGACCAGGCCCCGCCGGGTCTCGATCAGGAACACGGTGACGGCGCGCAGCGCGCTGCCGGCGAGGGGCACCGGCACGGCCCAGACACCCTCGATGACCTGGGCGGGGGCCGGCACCTCACGGGCGCGGTAGCTGGCGGCGTGCGCCTCGCTCACGGGTATGGACATCGTGGGGGAGCTCCCTTACTGTTGGGCAACAACATACCGGATGGTCGGAATTTAGTTCAAGGAGTCCGATGACCGAGGACCGGACCGGTTTCCGGCTGTGGGCAGCCGCCGAACCGGACTTGTGCGCGATCGTGACCGCCGACGACCGGCGGATCTCCTACGGTGCGCTGTTCGCCGAGGTCAACCGGATCTCGCACGCGTTGCGCACCCGGCTGGGGCTGCAGGTCGGCGACACCGTCGCGGCGGTGATGACCAACAGTCCGGGCATGGTCGCGCTGTACCTCGCCGCGATGCAGTCCGGGCTGTACCTGGTGACCCTCAACTACCACCTGACCGAGCCCGAGGTCGCCTACATCCTCGCCGACAGCGGCGCCAAGGTCGTGGTCGCCTCCGAGCGGGTCGAGGCCGTGGTGCGCGCCGCCGCCCCGGAGCACGCCAAGGTCTACATCGACGGCACGACGATGCACGAGCTCACCGACGGCATGCCGGACACCAGCCCGCAGGACACCCCGGCCGGCTCGCTGATGATGTACACCTCCGGCACCACCGGCCGCTCGAAGGGCGTGAAGCGGCCGCTCAGCGGCATCGACGCGGACACCGGCGCGCGCACCTATGGGTGGCTGTTCAACGAGTTCGGGATGCAGCGCTCCGCGTTCGCCTCGTGGCTGGTGTCGGCGCCGCTGTACCACTCCGCCAACATCACCCCGGCGATGGGCGCGCTGCACGCCGGCGGCACCCTGGTCCTGATGGACGGCTGGACCCCGGAAGGGTTCCTGCGCCGGGTCCAGGACCAGCGGGTCACCGGCACCAGCATGGTCCCGACGCACTTCTACCGGCTGCTGCAGCTGCCCGGCGAGACGCGCGAGCGCTACGACATCTCCTCGATCGCCTACGTGCTGCACGGTGCCGCGCCGTGCCCGCGGGAGGTGAAGCAGCGGATCCTCGACTGGTTCGGCCCCGTCGTGTACGAGTACTACGGCTCGACCGAGGTCGGCACCACCGTCGCCCGGCCGCACGAGTGGCTCGCGCACCCCGGCACCGTCGGCCGGCCCGCCTCGATCTCCACCCTGAAGATCCTCGACGAGCAGGGTACCGAGGTCCCCGTGGGGCAGACCGGCATCGTGTACATGCGGCAGGGCAACGACAAGGTCGAGTACCACAACGACCCGGGCAAGACCGACGGGTCGCGCCGCGACGGACTCATGACGGTCTGGGACGTCGGGCACGTCGACGAGGACGGCTTCCTCTACATCACCGGCCGCGCCGCCGAGCTGATCCTGGTCGGCGGGGTCAACGTCTACCCGGCGGAGATCGAGGCGGCGCTGCTCACCCACGAGTGGGTCGCCGACGCCGCGGTCGTCGGCGCGCCGGACCCCGAGTTCGGCGAGGTGCCGAAGGCGCACATCGCCCTGCTGGAGGGCGCCCCCGACGGCGACACGGTCGTCGCGGCGCTGCGCACGCACCTGGAGGCCCGGCTGGCGAAGCCGAAGCGTCCCCGCGACTACGTCGTGCACGACGCCCTGCCCCGGGACCCCAACGGCAAGCTCTACAAGACACGGCTCAAAGAAGGCGAGGTCACCGCGCATGGACTTCGATGACAGCGACACCGACCTGGCGTTCCGGCGGGAGATCGGCGGCTGGCTCGACGAGGCGCTGCGCGACGTGCCCGACCAGGAGGACCTGACCCAGGAGCAGCGCGAGCACTGGTCGCGGGTCTGGCAGGACCGGCTGTGTGCCGGCAACTGGGCCGGGCTGTCGTGGCCGGCCGAGCACGGCGGCCGCGGCATGGACTCCCTCGCCCAGGCGATCTTCAACGAGGAGGCGGCCGTCCGCGGCGCCCCCTACCCGCTCAACGGCGTCGGGATGATGCTGGCCGGGCCGACGATCATCGCGCACGGCACCCGCGAGCAGCAGGCCCGGCACCTGCCCGGCATCCTGCGCGGCGACGAGTACTGGTGCCAGGGCTTCAGCGAGCCCGGCTCCGGCTCGGACCTGGCCAGCCTGCGCACGGCCGCGACGAAGGTGGACGGCGGCTGGCTCGTCAACGGGTCGAAGATCTGGACGTCCAACGCGCACAACGCCTCCAAGTGCCTGCTGCTCGCCCGTACCGACGCCGCCGCGCCGAAACATCAGGGCATCAGCTACCTGCTGGCCCCGATGGACCGGTTCACGGTCCGCTCGCTGGTGATGATCAACGGGGACACCGAGTTCAACGAGATGTTCCTCGACGACGTGTTCGTGCCGGACGAGGACGTCCTCGGCGGCGTGGGCAACGGCTGGAAGGTCGCGCTCACCACCCTCGCGTTCGAGCGCGGCAGCATGGCGCTGAACCTGTGGGTGTGGGCCCGGCAGGCCGTCGACCGGGTCATCGACGTCGCCCTCGAGCGCGGCGTCGCGAACGACACCGCGTTCCTGGACACGGTCGGCCAGCTGCAGTGCGACGCCGAGGCGGTCCGGATCGGCTCGATGCGGATGCTCGGCGAGACCCAGGCCGGTGGTGTACCGGGGCCGGAGACCTCGGCGCTCAAGAGCCTGTGGGCCGGGGTGGTGCAGAACGCCAACCGGCTCGCGGTGCAGCTCGACGACAGCGGCGGGGTGCTGCTGGACGGCCCGGGCGCCGCCGCCCGGATGCGCCGCTACCTGCGCGCCCGCGCGCACACCATCGAGGGCGGCACCGAGGAAGTCCAGAAGTCGATCCTCGCGGAGCGGGTCCTGCACCTGCCCCGTTCACGCTGAGCGGAGCCCGGCATGCGCGCGACATTCACCCAGGAACAGCTGGAGATCGCCAAGACCGTCCGGTCCCTCGTGGAGGGGGAGGGGGTCACCGCGAGGACCGCTCTCGAGGACGGCTGGCGGGCCCCGGCGTGCGACGGCCCGCTGCTGCGCGACTTCGGCCTGCTCGGGGTGCCGGAGCCGGCCGGTGGCATCGGCTCGGACCTGATCGACCTGCTGGTCGCCGTCGAGGTCCTCGGTGAGCACCTGGTGCCGAGCCGGTTCCCGGCGCACGCCGCCGCGGTGCAGCTGCTGAGCGGCGCGCCGCTGCCCGAGGACGTCCTGTCCGGGGAGCGGGTGCTCACGCCGGCGATGGACGGGACGGGGCTCGTGCGATACGCGGCCCAGGCCGACGGCCTGGCGGTGCTGCTGCCGGGCAGGGTCGGCATCGCCCCCGTCGAAGGGGTCGTCGCGCGGCAGTCCCTCGACCCGTCGGTGCCGCTGTCCGACGTCACCCTCGCCGAGCCGGCGCGGGTCGCCCCGGCCGGGACCGGGCCGTGGCGGGCCACCCTGGTCGTGGCCGCCGAGCTGTGCGGGGTCGCGCAGGGCGCCATCGACCTCGCCGCCGAGCAGGCCCGCACCCGTGAGCAGTTCGGCCGGGTCATCGGCTCCTACCAGGGGGTCGCGTTCCAGCTCGCCGAGGCCGCCACGGTACGCAAGGCCGCCTGGGACCTCACCCTGTACGCCGGGTGGGCGGTCGACAACGGCCGCGCCGACGCGGAGATCCAGGTGCACGCCGCCAAGGCCGCGGCGGGCCGGGCCGCGGTGTTCGCCGCCGAGCGCTGCATCCAGGTGCACGGCGGCATGGGCATCACCAGGGAGGCGGACCCGCACCTGTTCCTGCGCCGCGCGCTGGTGCTCGACGCGGTGCTCGGCTCCGGCGCCTGGCACCGCCGCCGGGCCGGCGCGCTGCGGGTCGCGGCCCGGGCCGTGAAATAGGCACTGGCCTGCGTTTTGTCTTGCGAAGCCCAGCACGGAACCCGTAACATACCGGCTGGTCGGAATAAACGAGGAGAGATCGTGAAGTTCGGCATCATGAACCTGTTCCCGGTGAACGAAGGCACATCGGACCATCAGGTGCTGCGGGAGACGCTCGACGAGATCCAGCTGGCCGACGAGCTCGGCTTCGACTCGATCTGGCTGGCCGAGCATCACTTCTCCAAGTACGGCATCCTCGGCAGCCCGATCAACTTCGGCATGGCAGTCGCGGAGCGGACCAAGCGCATCACCATCGGCACCGCCGTGCTCGTCCTGCCGCTGCACCACCCGCTGCGCCTGGCCGAGGACATCGCCGCCCTCGACGTCCTGTCCGGCGGCCGGGTGTCCATCGGCGTCGGCCGCGGCTACCAGCCGTCGGAGTTCGCCGGCTTCGGCGTGCCGCTGGAGGAGTCCAAGCAGCGCTACCAGGAGACCCTGGAGATCCTGCGGCTCGCCCTGTCGCAGGAGAACTTCTCCTACCACGGCGAGATCTTCCACTACGACAACATCACGACCTACCCGCGGCCGTTCACCCCGGGCGGCCCGCCGATCCTGCAGGGCACCGTCTCACCGGACAGCTTCCGCGACCGCGGCGCCGTCGGCGAGTCCATCATCACCTCGCCCAACTTCACCCCGCTGGGCATCATGCAGAAGAACTTCAGCCTGTACCAGCAGGCCATGCGCGACAACGGCTTCGACATCTCCACCTACGACCTGCCGTTCATGCAGCAGGTCTGGTGCGGCGACGGCGAGGCGGGGCTGCGCCAGGCCGCGCAGGCCGCGATGAACTACTACAAGTCGGTCGGCAAGGTCATCCCCGGCTCCGAGGAAGCGATCGAGAAGGAGCGCTCCTACTACGCGGCCGTCGCCAAGAACATCGAGCTGCTGACCCTGGAGCAGACGCTCACCCACGGCGGCAACTTCGGCTCCGCGCAGCAGGTCATCGACACCATCGAGATGCTGCGCGAGCAGCTCGGGATCAACCACTACATCGGCTGGCTGCGGATCCCGACGCTGGACCGTGCCGCCGCGCTGCGCTCCATGGAGGAGTTCGCCGCCAAGGTGATCCCGCACTTCCGCGCGCAGGCCCAGCCGCAGTCCCAGGCACAGTCCCAGCAACAGGACAAGACCGCGGCGGTCGTCGGGTGAAGATCAGCTGCTTCCTGAGCGCCCAGTTCGACCCGGCGGCGTCCGCCACCGCCGGCATCGACGACGTGCTGGCCCAGGCCGCCGCCGCCGAGGCGGCCGGGTTCCACGCCGTCTACCTCGGCCACCACTACCTGGCGAAGTCGGCGTTCGTGCAGCCGATCCCGCTCGCCGGCTACCTCGCCGCGGCCACCTCCCGGGTCCGGATCGGCTTCGGCGTGCTGGTCGCACCGCTGCTCAACCCGATCGCCCTCGCCGAGGAGCTGGCGTCGCTGGACGTGCTGTCCCGCGGTCGGCTGACCGTCGGCCTCGGCGCCGGCTACCGCAAGCGCGAGAACGCCGCCTTCGGGGTCGCCTGGGACGACCGGCTGCGTCGCCTCGCCGGCTACGTCCCGCTGCTGCGCGCCCTGTGGAGCGGCGCGACCCTCGACGCCGCCGGCACCTGGGGCGAGGTCCCCGGCGCCTCCCTGGCGCTGCGCCCCGTGCAGCCCGGCGGGCCGCCGCTGTGGATCGGCGCGTTCGCCGAGCCCGCCGTCCGCCGCGCCGCCCGGCTGGACGCCCCCTGGCTCATCGGCCCGAAGGGCGACGACGCGGAGCTGGCCCGGCTGCTCGCCGTCTACCGCGGCGTCCTCGCCGAGCACGGCCACAGCCTCGACCGCGAATACCCGATGAGCCGCGAGGCGGCCGTCGGCGACACCTACGCGACCGCCGCCGCCGGTGTCCGCCCGCACCTGCAGCGCCAGTACGCCGGCTACAAGTCCTGGGACGACGCCCAGGCCATCGACCTGGACCGGTACCTCGCCGAGGACTGCCTGGTCGGGTCCGCCGACGAGATCGTGGCGAAGCTCCGCCGCTGGGAGTCCGAGCTCGGCATCACCGAGGTGTCGCTGCGGCACCAGTTCGTCGGCGCGAGCCAGGACGAGGCCATGGAGCAGCTCGCCCGCTTCGGCGCCGAGATCATCCCGCGCGTCTCGGCCCCGAGCGAGGTGACGGCATGAGCAACCTTGCCCGCGTCCTCGAGGGGCGTGCCGCGGACCGGCCGCACGTGCCCGCGCTGTACGGCGACGACGGCCGCTCGTGGACGTTCGAAGAGGTCGACCAGCTCGCCGGTGGCGTGGCCGCCGCGCTGCGCGCCGAAGGGGTGACGGCGGGGGACCGGGTCGCCTGCTACCTCACCAACGGCCCCGAGATCGTGTTCTTCCTGTTCGGCGCCTGGAAGATCGGCGCCGTCCCGGTCACCGTCAGCAGCCTGTACAACGCCGCGGAACTCGCCGAGTCCCTCGCCAAGACCGCCCCGCGGCTGCTCCTGGTGGACGACCGGCGCCCAGACATCATTGCGGGGTTGCTCGCCGGCGGCCCGGACATCGACGTCCGGGCCGTCGGCGGGGCGGTCGCCGGGGTGCCCGGCCTGGACTGGCGGCGACGGGTCGCCGTGCCCGCCGTGGACGTCGCCGACGACGCCGAGGCCTGCATCCTGTCCACCGGCGGCACCACCGGCCGGCCGAAGTCGGTCAGCGTCACCCACGGCGGCACCCGCGCCTCCCTCGAACGCCTCGCCCGGGTCTCCACCGGCAGCGACGCCGAAGGTACCGCCGCCGTCGACGCCAAGGCGAACCTGATCGCCCTGCCGTTGTTCCACAGCGGGGGCCAGCACTCGCTGCTCTTCGCGTTCTTCGTCGGCCGGCCCGCCGTGGTCTGGGAGCGCTTCGGCGTCGACCGGCTCGCCGAGCTGATGGACCGGTTCGCCTTCGACAACTTCTTCTTCCTGCCCACCATGGTCTTCGACATCGTGCACGCCGACCGGGACCTGCCCTTCGCCGGCGTCAAGTCCGTCCTGGTCGCCGGGCAGGCGATCTCGTGGCCGGTCCGGCGCGCCTTCGAGGAGCGCTACCGCGTGCCGATCCTGGTCAACTACGGCTCGACCGAGGCCGGCCACATCGCCGGCTGGAACGGCCGGGACATGAAGGCCGGCAAGTGGAAGCCCGGCTCCGCCGGCCGGGTCTACCCGGGCGTCGAACTGGAGATCCGCGACGGCGACGGCACGGCCCTGCCGACCGGCGCCGAGGGTGAGATCGTCGTGCGGTCCGAACTGACCAAGGGCTACGTCGACGACGCCGAGGCGTCCCGCGAGCTCGTCCAGGACGGCTGGGTCCACACCGGCGACATGGGGTACGTCGACGAGGACGGTGTCCTGTTCCTCGTCGGCCGGAAGCGCGACATGATCAAATGTGGTGGGTTCCAGGTGTGGCCCGAGGAGATCGAGGACGAGCTGCGGGAACACCCGCTCGTGCGGGACGTCCGCGTGCTCGGCCGGCCCGACGACCGGCTCGGCGAGATCCCGGTGGCGCTCGTCGTGCGCGCCGAGGACGACACCGTCGCCGACGACGAGCTGGCCGGCCGGATCGTCGCGTTCGCCCGCGACCGGCTCGCGCACTTCAAGACCCCGCGGCGGATCGAGTTCGTGCCCGCCCTGGAACGCAGCAGCACCGGCAAGATCAGCCGGGCGGCCGCAGAGGAGCAGCGATGAAGTTCGGGATCATGGCGTCGCACCAGTACCCGCACGGCGACGACCTCGGCAAGCACCTCAGCGACCTGTTCGGCACCGTCGAACTCGCCGCCGAGCTCGGCTACGACTCGGTCTGGACGATCAACCACTTCCAGTCCAACCTCAACACCCCGCAGCCGATCTCGATGACGGCGAGCCTCATCCCGCGCTCCGGGAACATGCTCATCGGCACCGGCATCCTGCTGCTGCCGATGTTCCACCCGGTGCACATCGCCGAGGAGTTCGCCACGCTCGACCACCTGTCCGGCGGCCGGGTCGTCCTGGGCGTCGGCGCCGGCTACCGCGAGAACGAGTTCGCCGCGTTCGGCATCGACCCCGACACCCGCTTCCGCCGCCTCGACGAGAGCCTGCGGCTCATCCGGGCGCTGTGGGGCGGCGAACCCGTCACCACCGACGGCGAGTTCTACCCGCAGACCGACGCGACCATCGGCATCCGGCCGCTCACGAAAGGCGGCCCGCCGATCTGGATCGGCGCCGGCGGAAAGAAGGCCGTCCGGCGCGCCGCCCGGCTCGGCGACGCCTGGTACGCGCCCGGCAACTCGCCGAGCAAGCGGTTCCTGCCCGAGCACCTCGCCGTCTACAACGACGCGCTCGCCGAATACGGCCGCGACCCCGGGAGCGTGTCGCGTCCCGTCGGCGTCGAGCTGTACTGCGCGCCGAGCACCGAACGGGCCGTCGAGGAGGCGCTGCCGCACGCCCGGGTCGAGTACTCCACCTACGCGGAGTACCCGGCGCTGCGCTGGCAGCGCGACCGCTTCGACGAACTGGTCCGCAACACGCTGCTGCTCGGCTCGCCCGAGTTCCTCATCGAGCGCATCAGCGCGCTGCGCGACATGGGCTTCGACCATCTGATCTTCCGGCCCGGCTGGCTCGGCATGCCCACCGACCAGGTCCGCGCCTCGCTGCGCCTGTTCGCCTCCGAAGTGTTCCCCGCCTTCCGTCAGTAAGGAATCGCCGTGAAGAAGACCGAAGCCGAGCTCCTGGAAAACCAGTGGGACGTCGAGAACATGGAGGTCGACCCGGAGGTCCTCGCCAAGTACGTCCGGTACGACGTCGACGAGGAGCGCTCCGTCGCCACCATCACGTTCGACCGGCCGGACCGGCTCAACGCCATCCCGGTCGCCGCGTTCGAGCGGGTCGGCGACCTGGTCCGGGAGGCCGAGGCCGACGACCGGGTCAAGGTGATCGTGTTCAAGGGCGAGGGCGAGCACTTCGGTACCGGCGCCGATGCCGCCGAACTCGGCCACTACATCGGCTACAAGACCGGCACCGACAAGGCGTCCCGGCGCCGCCCCGCGCAGCGGCAGCGCATCCTGCCCGACCGCAACGTGCTCAGCTCCGGCTTCACCCGGCCCATCATCGAGTCGCTGAAGGCCACCATCTGCCAGGTCCAGGGGTACTGCTACGGCGGGCACTTCCAGATCGCGCTGTCCGCCGACATCGTCATCGCCGCGCCCAACGCCCGCTTCACCCACCCCGCGTTCCGCTACCTCGGTCCGGCGCCGCAGGACATGTACCACTGGATCGAGAAGGTCGGCCTGACGACGATGAAGGACGTCATGCTCACCATGCGCGCCATCGGCGCCGAGGAGGGCGAGCGCAAGGGCCTCGTCACGAAGGTCGTGCCCCTCGAGGACCTGCAGCGCTGGACCGACGACTACGCCGACGCGATCGCCGTCATGCCCCTCGATTCGCTGATGATGGGCAAGTCGATGATGCAGGTCGTCATGGAGGCCCGCGGCAAGGGCCTCGGCGCCATGACCGGCTGGGTCGGGCACGGCTGGGCCACCAACGTCAGCTTCGACGAGGGCGACTGGAACTTCCTCAAGGAGCGCCGCGAGAAGGGCATCCGCCAGGCCCTCGAGGACCGGGACCGGATGGTCGCGCCGTACTTCCGCCTGAGCGAGTCGCGGTCCCAAGAAGACGCTTCATGAAGTTCGGCATCCTGCTGGACCATCAGTACGAGCCCGGGGACGACCTGCACAAGCGGACCGGCGAGATCGTCGAATACGTCCAGCACGTGCGCGACCTCGGCTACGACTCGGTCTTCGGCATCCACCACTACCTGTCGTCGCTGTCCACACCGCAGCCGCTGCCGCTGCTGTCCCGCCTGATCGAGCACTCCGGCACGATGGAGCTCGGCACCGGCATCCTCATCCTGCCGCTCGGGCACCCCGTGCACTGGGCCGAGGAGATCGCCACCATCGACCAGATGTCCGGCGGCCGCTTCGTCCTCGGCATCGGCTCCGGCTACCGCGACGACGAGTTCGCCTCGTTCGGCATCGAACGACGCACCCGGGTGTCCCGGATGAACGAGTCCCTCGACGTGATGCGGCAGCTGTGGACCGGTGAGCCGGTGCACCACAAAGGGCAGCACTTCTCGTTGGACGGCGTGCGGTGCAGCGTGCTGCCGGTACAGCGGCCGCACCCGCCGGTGTGGGTCGGCGCCAACGGGCCGATCGGCATCGCCCGGATCGCGCGGCAGGGGCTGCCGTGGCTCGCGCCGTCCAACGTGCGGCGCAACTGGGCCGTCGGCAACCTCGCCGACTACCGCGCCGCCCGCCTCGAGGCCGGGTTCTCCGAGGACGGCGCGGTCTTCCCCATCCACCGGGACCTGTGCGTCGCCGACTCGTTCGACGACGCCTACGCCATCGCCGGCGAAGCCGTCCAGCGCTCCTACGGCGAATACGTCCAGTACGGCATGGACTACTTCGAGACCCAGTGGGAAGGCATCAAGCAGAAGGCCCTGTTCTTCGGCTCGCCCGACGACATCGCCGCGAAGGTGCGGGACTTCGCCGACGCCGGCTTCAACCACTTCGTCTTCCGGGCCCAGTGGCTCGGGCTGCCGATCGCCCGTTCGATCGAGATCGTCGAACGGTTTGCCCGCGAGGTCATGCCGAGGTTCCGTACATGAAGATCGGTCACGTCATCGTCCCCGCCGCGTCGCTGGACGCGCAGCTGGAGTTCTACACCGCGCTCGGGCTGACGACCCGGTTCCGCGACGGTGACCGGTACGCCGCGATCACCGACGGCACGGTCACCATCGGCCTCGCCGACGCCACGCAGCAACCGGTGCCCGGCCGGACCGTGCTGAGCATCCAGGTCGACGACCTCGCCGCGTGCGTCGCCGCGCTGGGCGGCGCCGCCGGGGAAGTGGTGACCGGACCGCACGAGCGGCGCACGGTGGTCACCGACCCCGCCGGCAACCCCGTCGTGCTGTACGAGCGGCTGCCATGACCGACCTGAAGCAGATGACCGTCTCCGTGCTCGGCGGGACCGGGCCGCAGGGGCGGGGACTGGCCCGCCGGTTCGCCGCCGCCGGCCTCGACGTCGTGCTCGGCTCACGGGCCGCCGAACGAGCGGCCGCCGTCGCCGCGGAACTGCCCGGCCGGGTCCGCGGCACGTCCAACGCGGACGCCGCGGCGGCGGGCGACATCGTCGTCGTGGCCGTACCCTGGGACGGGCACGCCGAACTGCTCATCGAGCTGGCCCCGGCGCTCGCCGGGAAGATCGTGGTGGACTGCGTGAACCCGCTCGGCTTCGACAAGCAGGGTGCGTACGCGCTGACCGTCGAGGAGGGCTCCGCCGCCCAGCAGGCCGCGGCGATACTTCCGCTGTCGACCGTGGTCGGCGCCTTCCACAACGTGTCGGCGGTGCACCTCGACGACCCAGAACGGTCCACCGTGGACACCGACGTGCTGGTGCTCGGCGACGACCGGGCCGCCACCGACCTGGTGCAGGAGCTCGCCGGGACCATCCCCGGCGTCCGCGGCATCTACGGCGGCCGGCTGCGCAACGCCCACCAGGTCGAGGCGCTGACCGCCAACCTCATCTCGGTGAACCGCCGCTACAAGGCCCACGCGGGCCTGCGGATCACCGACGTCCATCTCTCGGGAGGCTGAACGTGCAACTCGCCGACACCGCCGCCATCGTCACCGGTGCCGCGTCAGGCCTCGGCGCGGCCACCGCCGCCGCGCTCGCCGCGGCGGGCGCGACCGTGCACGGCTTCGACCTGGCCGACTTCGACGACGCCGCGGGCATCTCCGGCATGCGGGTCGACGTGACCGACCCCGCCGCCGTCCGGGAGGCCGTCGCGGTCGCGGCGGGCGGCCCCGCACCGCTGCGCGTCGTGGTCAACTGCGCGGGGATCGCTCCGTCCGCCCGGGTCCTCGGCCGCGGCGGGGTGCACGACCTCGCCATGTACGCCAAGGTCGTGCAGGTCAACCTGATCGGCACGTTCAACGTCATGGCCCTGGCCGCCGAGCAGATCGCCGCGACCACACCCGACGGGCACGGCCAGCGCGGGGTCATCGTGAACACGGCGTCGGTCGCCGCCTACGAGGGGCAGATCGGGCAGGCCGCCTACGCCTCCTCGAAGGGCGGCATCGTCGGCCTCACGCTGCCCGCCGCCCGGGACCTAGCCCAGCACGGCATCCGGGTCATGACGATCGCCCCGGGCATCATGCTCACCCCGATGCTGGAGACCGTCTCGGAGGAGTACCGCAAGGGCCTCGCCGCCGGCGTCCCCTTCCCGGCCCGCCTCGGCACCCCGGCCGAATACGCCACCCTGGCCCTGTCCATCATCGCCAACGACTACCTCAACGGCGAGGTCATCCGCCTCGACGGCGCCCTGCGCATGTCCCCCCGCTGACGCCGCCCGGCCGCCGCGGCGTGGTGCCGGGTCAGGTGACGTCGCGGCGCATGGGGAAGATGACCGCGATGAGGGACGCGGCGAGTGCGTACACGGTGAGCAGCAGCGCGCCGGCGGCTGGTGGGAGCAGTTGGACGGCGGTGCTGCCGAGTTCCTGGGCCACGGCGTCGGCGACGTAGGTGGAGTCGGTGAGGGCGGCCGTGGCGCCGCCGGGCAGCACCGGGTAGAGCGCGTTGACGCCGGGGACCAGCATGAGCAGCGGTTCGCCCAGGTACAGGTAGCCGACCACGACGCACAGGGCGGCGACCTGGTTGCGCAGCAGGGCGCCCACGCCGGCGCCGACGAGCAGGTAGACGAGCATGGCGAGGCCGATGCGGGCGAGCAGCGCGAGCACGTCGCCGGCCGGCAGGCCGAGCGGGACGCCGCGGGCGGCGGTGACGGCGAACAGGGCCGCGGCGGCGGTCCCGGCGAGGATCAGCCCGTAGGCCAGTCCGGCGACGCCGTAGGTGGCGAGCTTGGCGGCGAGGACCTGCCAGCGGCGGGGCGCGAACAGGAACGTGACGGCGGCGGTGCGGTGCCGGTGCTCGGACGTGACGGCGAGCGCGCCGGCGGCGGCCGGCACGAACGCGGTGTAGCCGAGCAGGCCGAGGACGGCGCGGACGCCGGTCTCGGTGTCCAGTCCGGGCATGGGCGGGTCGAAGTGCTCCGGCCCGACGAGGGCCATCGCGCCCATCAGGCCGCCGCCGGCCAGGGCGGCGGCCAGCAGCAGCCCGCCCCACATGCGGGTGGCGAGCAGCCGGCGGAGCTCTGCCTTGATCAGGTGCCGCATGCGGTGGCCGCCTTGTCGTTGGTCAGGTCGAGGAAGAGCTGCTCGAGGGTGGCGTGCTCGGTGACGAGCCCGTGCACCCGCAGCCGGTGGGCGGCCGCGAGGTCGGCGATGCCGGGCGCGTCCAGCCCGCGGACGCGGAGCCCTTCGCGGACGGATTCGACCTCCGGCGGATCGCCGCCGGGCAGAACCCCGGGCAGAACCCCGGGCAGGACGCCGCGTAGGACATCGGTCAGCCGGTCGGCGTCGGGAGAGTGCACCAGCACCGCCGGCGGCCCGGCGAGCCGAGACAGGGGGCCGGCGGCGACGAGCTCGCCCCGCCGGATCACCACCACGTCGTCGACGAGCTGCTGGACCTCGCTGAGGACGTGGCTGGAGATCAGGACGGTGCGTCCCTCGTCGGCCAGGCGGCGCAGGTATCCGCGCAGCCATCGCATGCCCTCGGGGTCCAGGCCGTTGCCCGGCTCGTCGAGCAGGAGCACCCGCGGGTCGCCGAGCAGTGCGGTGGCGAGGGCGAGGCGCTGCCGCATGCCGGTGGAGAAGCCGCGGGTCCTCCGGTCGGCCGCGCCGGTGAGGTCGAGCAGGTCCAGCAGCTCGGCGACCCGGCTGTCCGGGTGGCCGCCCATCGCGGCGTAGACCCGCAGGTGGTCCCGGGCGGTGTGGCCGGGGTGGAACGCGCTCGCGTCGAACACCGCGCCGACGGTGCGCGACGGCCGGTGCAGTCGCCGGTAGGGCAGGCCGCCGATCGTCGCGGTGCCGGACGTCGGGGACACGAGACCGGTCAGCATGCGCATCGTGGTGGTCTTGCCGGCGCCGTTCGGGCCGAGGAAGCCGGTGACCACGCCCGGCGCGACGGTGAACGTCAGGTCGCGGACGGCGGTGACCGCGCCATACCGCTTCGTCAGGTGCGAGACCTCGATCGTGACCGGTGCCATCGGTCATTCCCTTCCCTGGGGGTCGGCCGCTGCCGGCCGGTCGGCCGGCAGCAGAACGGTGGCCAGCAGGCGGGGCACCCTGCCCTCGCCGGGCTCGTTGCCGAGCAGTGGCCCGATGACCTGGTTGAGGTCGGCGGCGAACTTCGCCAGCTCCGCGTCGCTGAGGTGGAGCACAATCTGCTGATAGCCGGCGCCGTCCGCGGCGAAGTCGACCCGATCGCGGGCGACGTAGCGGGAGAACTCGGACAGCAGGCTCGACACGAACGCGGTGAAATACCGGGCGTGCTCCTCGGGTGTCGCGGTGGCCAGCGCCGCCGGGTCCAGCGTCGCCCCGCCGGCGGGCAGTGCGTAGACCCGCTCGACGGCGCCGCGAATCCTGCGCTGCTCCACCACCTCGAGCAGACCGGCGTCGGCGAGCGTGGCCAGGTGCCGGTAGAGCGTGGCGGGCGGGATGTTCGGCAGGAGCGCCCGGAGGTCGTGGGTGGTCAGCCGGGTCCCGGCGACGGCCCTGAGGATCCGGATCCGCACCGGGTGCAGCGCCAGATCGGCCCATCGTTCCCGCGACATCTCCACACCAGCACGATATCACTATCGATAATGATAACGTTAGCGCGACGGGTCGAGCCGCCTACAGATGTCCGGTTGTTGCCGCGATCGTATGCTTCGAGGGTGGATCACAGCGCTACTTCGATGATGGCGGCGGTGCTCGGCGCGGTCGAGGACGCGGCGCCCGTCGACGCCGTGGAAGCGATCACCCGGGAGCTGGCGAAGGCCCTCGACGCCCGGTCGGCGTCGTTCCTGATCGCCGACCTGGGCGGACGCGCGCTGGTCCGGCTGGCGCACGTGCCGCTGGAGGACGCCACGAGCGAGGACGTCGGCCGCCGCGGCGGTGACGAGGTCGCCACCGTGCTGCCGCTGGAGGGCGGGCCGACGGAGCAGGCGCTGCGCACGCAGACGCCGCAGGTGCTCGACGGCGACGGCGAGTGGACGGTGTGGGCGCCGGTCACGGAGCGCGGCGAGGCGATCGGGCTGCTGGAGCTGGTGCTGCCGGACGAGCCGGACGCCCGGTCGGTGGAGGAGATCGGCCGGATCGCGCATCTGCTCGGCTTCGTGGTGATCGCCAACCGCCGCCACACGGACCTGTTCGAATGGGGCCAGCGCACGACCCCGTTCAACCTGTCGGCGGAGATCCAGCGCCGGCTGCTGCCCGGTGCGTTCACCTGCGAGGCGGGTGCCTTCACGCTGTCGGGCTGGCTGGAGCCGGCGGCCAGCATCGGCGGGGACACCTTCGACTACTCCCTGGCGCGGGACCTGCTGCACTTCAGCGTCACCGACGCGATGGGTCACGGGGTCGCCAGCGCGTTGACCGCGACGCTGGGCGTGGGCAGCCTGCGCAACACCCGCCGCCGGGGACAGAGCCTGGTCGAGCAGGCGGAGACCGCGAACGCCGCGGTGGCCGAGCACGCCAGTGCGGCGAGCACGTTCATCACCGCGATCCTCGGCCGGATCGACCTGGCCACCGGCGTCTGTATGTTGATCAACGCCGGGCACCTGCCGGCCCTGCTGGTCCGCGACGGTCAGGTCGAGCCGGTCCAGCTGCCGCGGAACTTCCCGCTCGGCATGATGCCCGAGGCGACGTTCCGCAGCGGCGACGTCCCGCTGCGGCCCGGCGACCGGCTGGTGATCGTGACCGACGGGGTGCGGGAGCGCCGGGCGGCGAAGCTCGACCTCGACGCGGCGCTGCTGCGGGTGGCCGGCCTGCACCCTCGGGAGGCGAACCGGGCCCTGGCCGACGCGGTCCTGGAGGTCGCGGGTCCCGTCCTCGCCGACGACGCCACGCTGCTCATCATCGACTGGTACGGCGAGCACGGGCAGCGGCGGAGCACGAGCGCGGGCGCCGACCCGGACCGCGCCAGCGAACCCCTGCCCGGCTGAACAGCGGACCGCGGCGGTTTCGAAACCCGTCGACCGGTGTCTATGTGAGCGCTAACGTGCAGCGCGATCGATGCCTGTCGACCCCGGGAGCCGAGATGACCCGCCTGCGCCCGCTGCGCCTGCTCGCCGCCGCCGTGCTGTGCGCACCCCTGGTGCTCGCCGTGCAGGCCGGCGGCGCGGCACCCGCCGCCGCGATCGGACCGAGCACGTCCAGGACGAACGCACCGCCGACGATGGGCTGGTCCACCTGGAACCACTTCGCCGACACGTACGACTTCACCACCATCAAGGCGCAGGCCGACGCCATGATCGCATCGGGCATGCGGGACGCGGGCTACGTCAGCGTCGGCCTGGACGAGGGCTGGTGGCAGGGCAACCGGGACGCCGCCGGCAACATCGTCGTCGACGCCCAGCAGTGGCCCCAGGGCATGGCCGCGGTCGCCGACTACCTGCACGCGCGCGGCCTCAAGGCGGGCATCTACACCGACGCCGGCCTGCAGGGATGCGGCTCGCTGTATCCGCGCAACAAGCCCAAGTACCCCAACCAGGGCAGCTACGGCCACTACGACCAGGACTTCCTGCAGTTCCAGCGGTGGGGCTTCGACTTCGTCAAGGTCGACTGGTGCGGCAGCGACCAGCAGGGCCTCGACCCGAAGCGGCAGTACACGGAGGTGAGCGCGGCCATCCAGCGGGCGTCGGCGATCACCGGCCGGCAGATGACGCTCAACATCTGCGTGTGGGGACGCGACGACCCGTGGACGTGGGGCCCGGGAGTCGGGGACTCGTGGCGCACCAGCGGCGACATCGGCCCGGGCGCCTCGGACAGCCCCGACGTGCCGCCCATCTCGCTGGACCAGGTCATCGACAACTTCGACCGGGCGGTGCATCCCCTCGCGGTGCACACCGGCTTCTCCAACGACGCCGACATGATGATGCTGGGCGTACGCGGCCTGTCCGACGAGGACAACCGCACGCACATGGCGCTGTGGGCGGGGCAGATCACCGGCGTGGCGAACCGGTGCGTGGACATCCAAGGGGTGACCGCCGGGGACGCCGCCAACGGCAACGCGGTCGGCCTCTGGGACTGCAACGGCCTGCCGTGGCAGCAGTGGACGGTCCGCGGCGACGGCGAGATCCAGACGTCGGCCGGATCGGGACGATGCCTGGAGACCCCCGGCTCGGCCACCGCACCCGGCACCGCCGTGCAGGTGCGGGACTGCGCCGGGTCGCCGTGGAGCAACCAGAAGTGGTGGGCACGCGGCGACGGCTCGATCGTCAACCTCAGGTCCGGCCTCTGCCTGGACACCCAGAACGGCGCCACCGGCAACGGCACCCGGCTGGTGGTCAACCCGTGCGACGGCCGGCCTTCCCAGCGCTGGCGCACACCGGCCCGCTAGGACGCGCCCGGGGCAGACGGGAACGGGCCGGCGCGCATAAGGTCGGCCCGGTACCTCCGCGAGACCAGGACGGGGCAGGGCATGGAGCAGGGCACCCGCGACGAGCTGCTCGGCCGCCTCGCTGAGGCGGTCGGGTCCGTCACCGTCGCGCACCCGACGCGGGTCGCCGTCGACGGGCCGCCCGCCGCGGGCAAGACCACCCTCGCCGACGAGCTGGCCGCGATCCTGCGCACCCAGGGCCGCGACGTCATCCGCGCGACGATCGACGACTTCCTCTTCCCCCGGGCGCGGCGCTATCCGCGCGGCGAGTTCTCCGGTGAGGGCTGCTACCTCGACACCCACGACAACGACGCACTGAGGCGGGTCCTGCTCGACCCGCTCGGCCCGGGCGGAGACCGGCGCATCCGGCCCGCCGTCTACGACCACACCACGGACACCGTGCTGTCCCCGCCGGTCACGACCGCCCCCGCCGGTGCCGTCCTGCTCTTCGACGGCGTCTTCCTGATGCGCCCCGAACTCGTCGACCGCTGGGACCTGCGCATCTTCGTGTCGACCGCGCTCGACAGGACCGTGGACCGCGCCGTCGTCCGCGAACGCCGGACGTCGTCACAGGCCGACGTCGAACGGCGCTGGCGCGAGCGCTACCTGCCCGCCCAGCGGCTCTACTTCGCCGCGGCCCGCCCGACCGACCACGCCCACATCGTCGTGCACAACGACGAACCCGGGCGGCCGGCCTGGGAGACCAGAACACCCTGACCGGTACCTGAAACCGGTTTGGTCAGACGCCGTTGTGCCAGGAGTGCCAGAGGGCGGCGTAGGGGCCGCCGGCGGCCACCAGGTCGGCGTGGGTGCCGAGCTCGATGATGCGGCCGTCGTCCATGACCGCGACCCGGTCCGCGTCGTGCGCGGTCTGCAGGCGGTGGGCGATGGCGATGACGGTGCGCTCGTGCAGCACCGCGGCGAGGGCACGTTCCGCGGTGCGGGCGGCGGTCGGGTCCAGCAGCGCCGTCGCCTCGTCGAGGATGACGGTGTGCGGGTCCGCCAGTACGACCCGGGCCAACGCGACCTGTTGGGCCTGGGCGCCGTCGAGGGGGTGCTGGGCGAGGTCGCGGTCCAGGTCGTCGGCCCAGTCGGCGCCGACGGTCTTCAGCGCCTCGTGGAGGTCCTCGTCGGGGGCGGCCACGATCAGGTTGTCGCGGAGGGTCTCGCGGAAGACGTGGTGCTCCTGCGTGACGAGCACGACCTGGCGGCGCAGCTCGTCCGGCGGCAGCGAGGCGATCGGCACGCCGCCGACGGTGACGGTGCCGGCCGTGGGCCGGTCGACGCCCGCGATGAGCATGCCGAGCGTCGACTTGCCGGCGCCGGAGAGGCCGACGATCGCGAGCCGCTCGCCGGGGCGGATCGTCAGGTCGACGTCGTGCAGGACGTCGTTGCCGCGCTGGTACGCGTACCGCACGCCGCGCACCTCGATGCGGTCGTCCACCGGCGTGCCGGCACGTGCGGAGGTCGACGCGGGGATGGCGGCGAGGCCCTCGACGCGGGCGAAGGAGGCGCCGCTGCTCTGCAGCTGCTCGATCCAGATCAGGATGCTGTCGAGCGGCCCGATCAGCTGCCGCAGGAAGAGCACGGCGGCCACGACGGTGCCGAGGCTGACCCGGCCGTCGATGTACAGCAGGCCGCCGACCAGCAGCACCAGCACGCCGGGCACCGCGTACGACGTCTCCACGACGGGGAAGTACACGGTCCGCAGCGCGAGGGTGGCCATGCGGGTGCGGCGGGTCTCGGCGATCGCGGCGTGCCCGGCGGCGAGGCGGCGGTCCCGCAGGGCGAAGGCCTCGATCGTGCGGGCGCCGGTGGTCGTCGCGGTCAGCTCGTCGGCCAGCACCGAGTTCGCGGCGCCCTCGGCGAGATACGCGGCCCGCGCCCGCCGCAGATACCACCTGGTCACGAACCAGATGCCGGACAGGCCGAGGACGCCGACCACGCCGAGCAGCGGGTCCAGCAGTACCACCGCGGAACCGATGAACACGATCTGCACCGCGCCGATCGTCATGCTGGGCAGGACGTCGCGGAGCGTGGTCGCGACGGTGTCGACGTCGGTGGTGCCGCGCGCGGCGAGGTCACCGGCGGGCACGCGCTCGACGACGGCGGCCGGCAGGGCGAGGGCGCGCTCGAGGAAACCCTCGCGGATGCGGTACGCGGTGCGTTCGCCGAACCGGTACGCGATGGCGAGAGCCAGCCGGGTGAGCAGCGTCTGCGCGACGGCGCACGCGAGGACGGCGAGGGCCAGCCGGTCGATCCGCCCGCCCCCGACGGCGACGGTGTCGATGATCCGGCCGACCAGCCAGGGCGCGCCGAGCCCGGCGACGGCGGCGAGCGAGTTGAGCGCGAGGACCGCGGCGACGGACCGGCGGTCGGCGGCGAGCAGCCGGAGCGCGGCGCGCGTCACCAGGCGCTGGTCCGCGATGGGCAGCGCGCTCATGCGCCGTCCCCGAAGGCCCTCGTGACCAGCGCCCGGTAGCCGGGCTGCTCGGCCAGCAGCGCCCGGTGGGTGCCGGACGCGGCGACGTGACCGTCGACGAGGTAGTGCACGACGTCGGCGTGGTCGAGCAGGACCGGCGACGTGGTGGCCACGACGGTGCCGCGCCCGGCCCGTGCGGCGGTGAACCGCTCCGCGATCGCCGCCTCGGTGTGCGCGTCGACCGCCGACGTCGGCTCGACGACCAGCAGCAGCTCCGGGTCGGCGTGCACGGCTCGGGCGAGCCGGACCCGCTGCCGCTGCCCGCCGGACAGGTTGCGCCCGCCCCACTCCACGGGCCGGCCCAGGTCGGCGGCCACGTCGTGCGCGACGGCGGTCCGGATCGCGGCGGCGACCAGGTCGTCGTCGGGGTCGTGCGGGCCGGCGACGACGTCGCGCAGCGCCCCGGCGAAGAGGTCCGCGTCGTGCTCGGCGACGAGGATCCTGGCCCGCACCTCGTCCCGCGCGATCTCCGCGAGCCGCCGCCCGTCCCAGGTCGCGTCGGTCCGCCCGTACCGGCCGAGCCTGTCGATCACCGCGGCGGCCTCCTCTGGCCGCGCCCCGGCGAGCGCGGTCATCCGGCCCGGCTCGACGACGACCCCGGAGTCCGGGTCGTGCAGGACGGCCGGTCCGCCGGGCGCGGCGGCACCGCCGGGATCCTCGGCCGGCAACCGCAGGAAGTCCACCACCCGCCGCGCGGCGACCAGCCCCCGCGCCACGTCGAACCCGCAGAAGATCAGCATGTCGACGGGCACGACGAGCATCGCGGTGTACCCGTAGACCGCGACGAGCTCCCCGACGGTGAGGTCCCCGGCGGCCGCCTGCCGCGCGGCCAGCCAGACGACCACCGCGAGGAACAGCACCGGCAGCCCACCGCCGAGCGCCCCGATCCAGCTCGACGGCCCGCCGACCCGGTAGCCCTGGTCCCGCAGCTGCTGCGATTCGCGCCGGTACCGGTCGAGGTACGTCTCCTTGCCGCCGAGCCCGTTGAGGATGCGCAACCCGCCGAGCACGTCGACGAGCCGCGCGTTGAGGTCGCCCTGCCGGTCGCGGTAGCGCAGCCCGGCCCGCTGGGTGCGCCGCAGCAGCGGCCCGACGATCAGCACGAGCACCGGCACCCCGGCCAGCACGACCACCGCGAGCGTCGCCGACGTGCGCGACAGCAGGACCGCGACCACCCCATACGCCAGCACCGACGCCACCCCGACGCCGCCGACGTTCATCGCCCGCCCGATCGTCCACACGTCGGAGATCCCGATGGTCACGACCTCACCGGCGGTGACCTGCCGGGGCAGCGCCGCCCCGAGCCGTGTCGCGTGCGTCATGACCAGGTCGGCGGTGTGCAGCGCGGCGCTCACCCGCAGCTTCGTCATGCTCCTGTGCCGCATGATCCCCAGCCCGGCACTCGCGATCCCGACGACCAGCACCGCCCCCGCCCACGCGGCGAGCACCCCGGGCCGCCGCGACTGCAACCCCCGGTCGATCACCTGCGAGATCAGAAACGGCGTGAACGCCATGCTCGCATACCACAACGACCCGAACATCGCCCCGAGCGCGACCCTGTCCCTGACCTGCCACCCCAGCCATATCAGAAATCGACCAGCGTCCTTTGCCTGCACCGCCTCATGCTGCCTCATGCACGGGGGTTGCCGTCGACCCGAATCCCGCGGTTCCGCCCTCGGCGTAGCCCTCACCTGTCCACGCGGTACGCGCCATCTCAGGTCCCGGGGGTCAGCCCTCGATGGCGTAGGTGTCCTGCCAGCCCGGGCGGTCGAGGTCGTGGTGGCGGGGGCGGGGTTCGCGCAGGCGGATGCCGTCGTCCATCGTCATCGAGGACTCGAAGGCGATGATGAGGGCGATCACCCCGGCGACGAAACCGACGACGGCGAACGGGCCGGGCAGCACGTCGGCGCCGAGGATCCAGACGCCCGCCGCGAACGCGGCGGCGCACCCGGCCAGGGCCGCCACCGTCTGCCAGATCCGCTCCCGGCGGCCGGCGGCGCGGCTCAGGACGACGATCGGCACCGGCCGCTCGCACACGGCGCACGTGACCGTCCGCTCGGTCCTGCCGGTCGCGGGACGGTCGTTGCCGACCGGCACGCCGCGGTCGGCCGATGCGCCGCGGTGCACGAGCCGCGCGTCGGAGGAGGCCATGGGCGGACTATAGATGGGCATCATAGGATCGGGCGATGGGCGGAGCGGTGCCGATGGTGGCGCCGCGGCGCGGCTACGGTGCCGGGATGCGGGCGGAGCGGGGCGCGGGCCGCAGCGGGCGGCCGGTGCGGAAGACGGCGAGCGGGGACTCGTCCGGGGCGAGGTCCAGCGTCGCGGCGAGCTGCGTGCCGGTGGTGGTGCAGTCGAGGAGCTGGCTCAGCGGGTGGACGGCGAGGCCGCGCTCCGACAGGGCCAGCCAGACCCGCACGAGCGCGCGGCCGTGGGAGATGACCGACTCGGGGGTCACGGCGCTGCCGACCAGGACGAGGACGCTGCCGTCGTACCGCAGCAGCCCCTTCGACGCGGCGGCGAGCAGGGCGGGGGCGCCGAGGCGTCGGGTGACGCCGTAGGCGCGCGGGGCGATCAGCGCGGCCAGCCCCAGCGCCTCGAGGCGGGACATGGCCATGGCCTTGTCGGTGAGGCCGTCCAGGGTGTACCGGGGGTGCGAAGGCGACAGCCGCATCCACTCGCGGAGCTCGGCGACGACCTCGGGGGTGCCGAACATCCACCGGTCCGCCGAGGCGAGCGGACCGGCGAGGGAGCGGGTGGGGACCTGGCGCAGGTCGGCGCCGAGGGCGGTCAGGGCGGCGAGGTCGGCGGCGGCCAGGGCGCCGGGTTCGTACCCGCCGCGGGCGCACCCGCGCCGCCGCACCGACTCGGGGGTGAACGGGGTGTCGTAGACGGCCGGGGACGGGACGAGCCGGGCGGCGCGCAGCGAGGCCTGGTCCACGGCGATGTCACAGGTGACCGGCAGGCCCGCGCCGGCGGCGACGATCAGGCAGGTCTCGATGAACGCGCCCAGCGACAGGAACAGGTCGCGGCGGGTCGGGTCCGAGTCCGGCAGCGAGCGGGCCGGGTCCCAGTGCACGGTGATGTCGTCGGCGCCGTACCGCAGCGTCCAGGGCTGCGTGTTGTGCGCGCTCGGCGCCCGGCGGCAGTCGTCCTCCAGGGCACGGAACTCGGTGACCCAGCTCATCCGGCGATGCCCCGTTCGTAGAAGGTGTAGCCGTGCAGCGGGCGGCCGCCGAGGCGGACGTACTGCGCCGCGGACGCGGGGTTGTCGCGTTCCACGTACGTGCTGCGCAGGTGCCGGTATCCGCCGGCGCGCAGCCCGCGGTGCAGCTCCCGGGACAGCAGCGTGAGGTAGCCGCGGCCCTGCTCGCCGGGGACGGTGCCCTTGATGATGAGCACGGCGTCGCGGCGGTAGCGGCGGCGGGTGGCGAGCAGGCGCAGCTGGTTGAGCACGCCGAGCCGGCCGCCGACCTTCATGAAGAACTCGGACACGTCGGGGACGGTGACGATGAACGCGACCGGCCGGCCGTCCTTCTCCAGCCACAGCAGCAGCGCCTCGTCGAGGAGGTACGCGAGGCCGTCGGTCTGCGCGGCGAGCTCGTCGGCGGAGATCTCGGTGTAGTAGCCGAGCTGCGCGAACGACGCGTTGAGCATCTCCCGCAGGATCGGCAGCTGCGCCTTGAAACGGCGGCGTGACCCGTGCCGCACGACGAGCTTCTCGGCCGCGACGCGGGCGTCGTCGAACGGGAAGTCCACAGTGGACGGCACGGGGCAGATCCACGTGTCGGCCTCGAATCGGCGGGTGAAGCCGTGCTGCTCGTAGGTTGACGGGTACGACGCCGGGTTCCAGGCCGAGTCGATGAACCCGCGCTCGTCGAAGCCGGACGTGATGACCCCGCCGGTCTGGTTCGGCAGGAGGCCGACCGGCCCGAACAGGGCGTCGGTGTCGCGGCCCCGGGCCGCGGCGAAATCGAACAGCGCGGCCGCGGCCGGCGCGGAGGCGAACTCGGTGAGGCCGAACAGCTGGTGCCGCCGCCCGAGTTTCGCGTCGAAGACGGCACTGCGGTGCAGGCACGTACGCCCGACGACGGCACCGGAGGTGTCGCGGGCCAGGAACAGGTCGACGTCCTTGAACCCGGCGATCACCGAGTCGGCGAGCGGCACGTAGAGCGACCGCGGGTGCAGCCGAAGCGGCAGGTCGCAGAAGGCGCGCAGCCCGGCCCGGTCGGTCACCGGCACGACGTGGACGGTCACGACGAGGGCGCCCGGTGCACGGAAGGGCCCTCGGTCTCCCGCGACAGCGGCGTGTACGACTCGATGTGCGCCATCGTGTCGCCCTCAGCCCGCCACACGCCGTTGGTGTAGCCGCTGTCCTCGGCGTTGTAGAGCCGGATGTAACCGCCGGTCGCGTTGCGGGTGCCGTTGTCGGTGATCCAGCACATGAGGTCGCGGTGGTGCTTGGTGCGGGCGAACTGCAGCAGCGCGTCCCGGTCGCGGAAGAACGCGATCGTGCCGAGCGTGAAGGGCCACTGCCAGTAGACGGTGTGCCAGCAGTACCCGGGCAGCCGCTTCATCTGGCGCACCATCTTGAACCACGTGAAGCTCAGGATGAAGATCGAGTGCGGGCCGCGGTACCGGGTGGCGCCGACGAACATCGCGGTCGCCTGCCCGACCGGCGGCACCTTCGAGAAGTCGGTGGTCCTCATGCCGCGGCGCTCCTTGCCAGGTAGACGTTCTTGATCTTGCCGTTGCTCGCGGCGAACGGCCCGTCGCCGTAGTGGTGCACGACGATGCGCAGGTCGGCGGCGGTCGGGTCCTCGGCCAGGGACTCCGCGAAGTCGCGGCTCACCTCGGCGAGATAGCGGACCAGGCCGCGCCGGCACACGTCGGCGAGCGCCTCGGTCGACTCCAGCCGGACGCCCTCGCGGAGCTGGACGTGCACGACCGGGCGGCTCTCCAGGTCGGCGGACTCCTCCAGGGTCAGGCAGAAGCTCTGGATCTCGTGCGCGTGGGGGTTGCCGTCGTACAGGCCGTTCTCAACGTCCTGCGGGTAGATGTTCGCGCCCATGTACGAGATCGTGCTGTCCTTGCGCCCGTACAGGAACAGCAGCGGCAGCCGCATCCGGTCACCCTCGAACGCGCGCCGCGCCTCCTGCGCCGCGGCCGGGTCGGTGCCCACGATCGCCATCAGCTCGTCGTAGGACAGCAGCTTGCCCTCGTCGCCGATGTTGTACCGCACCTTCGGGTTGAGCACGGCGGTCGTGTTGATGGTGCACAGGATCTCGCTGTCCTCGGTCGTCTCCAGGTACGTCTCGAGGGGGTTGTACTGGAAGATCATCGGCAGCCGGTGCTCGTCCTCGCCGAGCAGCGCGGCCCGCAGCCGCTGGTCGGTGCGCAGCCGGCGGCGCAGCCACACGGTCAGGTCGGTCTCCCCGCCCATGCCGATCGTCAGGTCGCTGGCGCCGTAGCCCGAGCGCACCTTGGTGAAGCGCTGCTCCAGGTAGTCGCGCAGCGCCTCGGTCATGCCCTCGCCGCCGACCAGCGCGCTCAGCCGGTACGGCGCCCAGTCGAAGCCGATCGAGTCCAGCTTGTCCTGCAGGTGCTTCAGGAACGGCGGGTACGCGGTGATGATGTAGTCGAAGCCGGGCCCGAAGTGCCGCAGCGTGTCGATGATCTTGTCAAGGTCAGGGCCGGTGTTCTTCACCATCGCGACCCGGGCCATGGCGATGCCGGTGTTCGTGCCGGTCGCCCACGCGCCCATCGAATACGCGTTGATCACGAAGCGGCGCTGCGACGGGTACACCAGCGTCGTGTAACCGGCGAGGTTCTTGTGCACCGTGCGCAGCTCCTTGCGGCTGCGGATCCAGTTGTACGGCTGCCCGGACGAGCCCGACGACTCGTCCACGACGCTGCCCTCGATCTCGATCCTGCCGTGCCAGCAGCGCTGCTCCTCCGAATACGCCTTCACGTAGGTCAGCTTCGCGGTCGGCGGGTAGGACGTCAGGTCGAACCAGCGGAACCGCCAGTCGTTGCGGGCCAGGAAGTCACCGTACGCGGGCACGTCGATCGCGGCGAACTGGCACGTCATCCACGCGTGCAGCCGCGCGAACCGGGCCATCCACGGCCGGTAGTTGCGGGCCATCAGCCGCCACACCGCCGGATGCACCCGGTAGATCGCGTACAGCCAGGTCAACCCCCAGCTGCTGACCCGAAGCACCCATTGCCGCACGAACGTCACGACCGCTCCCTCTCCTCCTCGACGGCTTCATCCTTCGCCCGCGACCCGTCCCGCCGCCTGAGCCGTCGTACTCGCATCCGGGTAAGTATGGTTTGCACATGGCCGGGACCCTCTTGACCGGAGCGACGATCTGGGCCGGCCCGGACTGCACCCCGCAGCCTGGCTGGCTGCTGGTCACCGACGGCACCATCACCGCCACCGGCACTGCTGGTGCGCCGCAGGCCGACACCATGATCGACCTCGCAGGTTGCCACATCCTGCCCGGGTTCGTCGACACGCACCTGCACGCGTCGGTTGTCGGTTGGCAGACTCTCGGCGTCGACGGCACCGCCTGGACCGACCTGCGCCAGGCGCTCACCGCCATCGGCGCCGCCGCCCGCGCCACCCCGGACGCGCCGTGGCTGCTGGTCTGGAACGCGCGACCCTTCCGCTGGCCGCAGCGCCGCCTGCCGACCGCCGCCGAGCTCGACGCGGTCGCCCCCGGCCGTCAGATATTGGTCAGCGGCGTCGACGTCCACCGCGGCACGGTCTCCACCCAGGCGCTGCGCGCCCTCGGCATCACGACGCTGCGCGCCCGGGCCGGTGACGTCACCCGCGACCGGCGGGGCCGCCCGACCGGTGAGATCTGGGAGCAGGCGTACGGCGAGGCCCTGGCCCGAGCGCTCGCCTCGGCCCCCGGCGACCCCGTCGCGCTGACCCGGCTGGCACTGGACCGATGCCTGTCCCTGGGCATCACGCACGCGCACGAGGCCTACGTGGCGCCGCAGCACCACGAGCGGATGCTGCACCTGGCGGCCGCCGCCGCGCCCCGCCTGTCGTGGGCGGTCGGCGCCGCCGCCGGGCTGCTGAGCCCCCTGGAGGGCCCGGCCGCGGCCCCCGACGGCGACTACGGCGCGAGCGGCCGGGAGGCGAAGCTGTTCCTCGACGGCGGCGACCGGTGCGCGGTGTGCCTCCCCGCCCGGGCGCTCGGGCGGCTCACCTGGCAGGCCGTCCGGGAGACCGTCACGGCCCGGCATCCGGGCCCGCTACGCGACGCGATGCGGCGCAAGTCGGCCGTACACGGCGGGCAGCTGCGCCTGGAATACCTGCGCTACACCGACCGCGAGCTCGCCGACCTGCTGGAACGGTACCTCTCCGCGGGGCTGCGGCCACGCATGCACGCCCTGGGGAACCTCGCGGTCCGGCAGGCGGCCACCGCCCTGCGCACCGTCGGCGCACCCACCGGCGCGGCCGTCATCGACCACCTCGTGCTGCTGGACCCGCAGGCCGTCGAGCTGGTCGCGGCGAGCGGGGCGTGGGCGACCTTCCAGCCCGGCTTCCTCACCACGTTCGGCCCGCAGATCGTCGACGGCGGCACCGACCGCTTCCTGACCGTGCTGGGCGGCCGGCGGCTCCTGGACGCCGGCGTGCCGCTGACCCTGGCCTCCGACCACCCCGCCGGCCCCCTCGACCCGCTCGGCAACCTCCGCCACGCCGTGCACCGCACGATCCAGCCCGGCCAGGCACTCACCCCGTCGGAGGCCGTCCGAGCCCTGACGGTGACGGCCGCAGCCTCCCTCGGCGCCCCGGGCGCGGGCGGCCTGGTCCCGGGAGAGGCGGCCGACCTGGCGATCTGTGACGGTGACCCTTTCCACCCGCAGACCCGCGTCACCCAGACCTGGATCGCCGGCCGCCGCGCCTGGCCGTCGACCCCGTAGCGGGGCTCTTGTTTCATCCCGGCCGCGGCACCGAGGTGGCCGTGGGGAGACCGGCGGTCTGCCTGGCGCTGGGCGAGGCGGCTGACCTGGCGATCTGCGGCGGTGGTCCCTTCTGTCCGCGGACCCGTGTCTCCCAGACCTGGGTCGGGGGGCGCCGCGTCTGGCCGTCGACCTGTAGCGGGTGTTCGGTTCAGCCGGCTGTAGCACCGAGGTCGCTGCGGCCGGCCGCAGGGGAGACCGGCGGGCTGCCTGGCGCTGGGCGAGGCGGCTGACCTGGCGACCTGCGGCTGTAACCCCTTCCTTCCGCGGACCCGTGTCGCCCAGAACTCGCGTCGCGGGTCGCGCCCAGTCCTAGACCTGGGCAGTCCTAGACCTGGGCAGTCCTAGACCTGGGCAGTCCTAGACCTGGGCAGTCCTAGACCTGGGCAGTCCTAGACCTGG